>NZ_JANSIR010000101.1:24603-28799 GCF_047462155.1 Synechococcus sp. OH2 | reverse complement strand
AGGCCATCGGGCTGGATGTCTGGGTGGATCCCCGCGATGTGGTTCCTCTGTGCGAGGCGGTGCTGCTGGTCTACCGGGATCACGGTCTGCGGGCCAACCGGCAGAAGGCGCGGCTGATGTGGCTCATTGACGAGTGGGGCCTGGAGAAGTTTCGGGCGGCTGTGGAGCGGCAGATCGGCCATCCGCTGTCCAGAGCGGCGGAAAAAGATGAGGTGGTCTGGCAGAAGCGGGATCTCCTGGGGGTGCATGCCCAGAAGCAGCTGGGCTTGAACTTCGTTGGCCTGCACGTGCCGGTGGGACGGCTGAATGCCCTGGAGATGATGGAGCTGGCCCGCCTAGCGGAGGTATACGGCTCCGGGGAGCTGCGGCTGACGGTGGAGCAGAACGTGCTCATCCCCAATGTGCCCGATTCGCGGGTGGCGCCGCTGCTTAAAGAGCCGCTCTTGAAAAAGTTCTCCCCCAACCCAGGGCCCTTGCAGCGGGGGCTGGTGTCCTGCACGGGCAACCAGTTCTGCAACTTGGCCCTCATCGAGACCAAAAACCGCGCTGTGGCTCTAATGGAAGAGCTGGAAGCCGAGCTGGAGATCCCGCAGACGGTGCGCATCCACTGGACGGGCTGCCCCAACTCCTGCGGCCAGCCCCAGGTGGCCGATATCGGCCTAATGGGCACCACCGCCCGCAAGGACGGCAAGCCGGTGGAAGCGGTGGACATCTACATGGGGGGAGAAGTGGGCAAAGACGCCAAGCTGGGCGAATGTGTGCGTCGAGGGATCCCTTGCGAAGACCTCAAGCCCGTCTTGGTGGAGCTGCTGATTGAGCACTTCGGGGCCAGGCCGCGCCAGCGTCCATCGGCTGCTCAAACTGCTTCTTCCCCCGTGATGGCTTGCTAAGTAGGGGCCAAGTCTGGGGAAGGTTTTCTCTCTGCGTCGTGCAAAATCTTGGAGGTTCCGATGTCTAAACTGTTCTCCCGTCGCCAATTTTTGGCCGGGGCAGCCGCCCTGGCAGCAGGAGCAGCCGCGGCTGGGATCCCACGCGCCCAATCGCAATCTTTGGGTCAGGGCTACTGGGTGGCCCAGGCCGATACTCCCGAGACCCCGCGGGCCAAGCTGGGGTTCATTGCTCTCACCGACGCCGCCCCCCTGATCATCGCCAAAGAGAAGGGGTTTTTTGACAAGTACGGCATGAAGGACGTGGAGGTGGTCAAGCAGGCCTCTTGGGGCACCACCCGCGACAACTTGGTGCTGGGATCCGCTGCTGGCGGCATCGATGGGGCGCACATTCTCACCCCCATGCCCTATCTCATCACCACCGGCAAAGTTACCGATGGCAAGCCGGTACCGATGTACATTCTGGCCCGCCTGAACTTGGACGGTCAGTGCATCAGCATTGCCAACGAGTACCGGGATTTGCAAATTGGCCTGGATAGTTCCCCCCTCAAAGCCAAGTTTGCGGAAGCGCGAGCTGCCGGCAGGGATCCCAAATGCGCGGTAACCTTCCCCGGCGGCACCCACGACCTGTGGATGCGCTACTGGCTGGCCGCCGGCGGGATCGATCCCAATGGCGATGTCTCTGTCATTGTGGTGCCGCCGCCCCAGATGGTGGCCAACATGAAATCCAAAACGATGGAAGCCTTCTGTGTGGGCGAGCCTTGGAATGCTCAACTGGTGAACCAAAAAGAGGGGTATACCGCCCTCACCACCGGCGAGCTGTGGAATCGCCATCCTGAGAAAGCCTTTGCTCTGCGGGCTGACTGGGTGGATGCCCACCCGAAAGCCACCTTGGCGCTGTTGAAGGCGGTGCAAGAAGCCCAGATCTGGTGCGACCAAATGGAGAACAAAGAGGAAATGTGCCGGATCATCGGCGACCGCCGCTGGCTGGGGGTTCCTGTGGCCGATATCTTGGGTCGCGCCAAAGGCACCTTTGACTACGGCACCGGCAAAGTGGTGCAAAACAGCCCCCACCTGATGAAGTTCTGGCAAGACAATGCTTCCTACCCCTTCAAGAGCCACGACCTTTGGTTCCTGACCGAAGACATCCGCTGGGGCTATCTGCCCGCCGACACGGATACCAAAGCCCTGGTGGACAAGGTCAACCGAGAAGATCTCTGGCGCGAGGCCGCCAAAGCCATTGGCCAAGAGGCCGCCATTCCCCCCAGCACCTCTCGCGGCGTGGAAACCTTCTTCGATGGGGTGAAGTTCGACCCCGAAAATCCGGCTGCCTATCTGGAGAAATTGGCCATCAAGAAGCTGGCCTAGCCTGCTCCTTCCAGGGCTTGCAGAACACCTGCAAGCCCCCTGTCCGAGAGATTTCCCTAAGAGCCCCCAGACAGGTTCAAATTAAACCTCTTCTCTCTTGCACTTTCCCTACGCTGACTTTGACCATAGCCCTACTCTCAGCAAACTATGCATCTTCTCCACTTTGCCTTGAAGGTGGGCTGCCACCTCTTCCCTTTGCTCATCCGCTTAGGCCGTTGGCTACTGAGCCAAGGTGCCTCTCTTCAGGCCCAGGCCGGGATCCCTTCTGCCACGAGCTCTGGATCCGCTTGGAGGCAACGAGTCCGGATCCATCAAGCGCTGCGCCGCATTCTCTTGCCCGCTACGGCAATTTTCATCGTGCTCCTGCTCTGGCAAATCCTCTACAGCCGGCCCGGCGCCAACCTGCCCACCCCGCTCCAAGTTTGGCAGGACACCTGGGATCCCCTCATTAAAGATCCCTTTTTTGACTACGGCGGCAACGCCAAAGGACTGTTCTGGCAAATCTGGGCCAGCCTGCAGCGGGTGTTCATTGGGTTTTTCTTGGCCAGTCTGGTGGGGGTTTTGGGCGGCATGGTGATCGGGGTCAACCGCTGGCTGCATGAGGCTTTGGATCCCATTGTTCAGGTGTTGCGCACGGTGCCACCTCTGGCTTGGCTGCCGATTTCTTTGGCCGCCTTTCGCGATGCCAACCCCTCCGCCATTTTTGTTATCTTCATCACGGCCCTCTGGCCCATTTTGATCAACACCATTGCCGGTGTACAGCGGATCCCACAGGACTACCGCAATGTGGCCAGAATTGTACGCATGTCCGGCTGGAAGTATTTCTTTAAGATTGTCTTTCCGGCCACGGTGCCCTACATCTTTACCGGCCTGCGCATCGGGGTGGGCCTCTCTTGGCTGGCGATTGTGGCTGCAGAAATGTTGGTTGGCGGGGTGGGCATCGGCTTCTTCATTTGGGATGCCTGGAATAGCTCCCGCATCAGCGAAATTATTGTGGCTTTGATCTATGTCGGCCTGGTTGGCCTTTTGTTGGATCGGGTTACGGCTTGGATTGGCTCGCTGGTGGTTGCCGAGGATCACTAGGTTGGACTGAGCCCGGAGTTGGCTGCTGACAGTTTGCTCACTTTTCAAAAATGAATCTCAAGGGATCCCTTAGGTAGCATCATGAAGACTCAGCCCTACATCGAAGTTGACCATGTAGACAAAGACTTTTTCCTGGACAATGGGGAGGTTTATCCCGCTCTAAGAGACATCCATCTGGAGATCCAAAAAGGGGAATTTGTCTCGCTAATTGGCCACTCCGGCTGCGGCAAGTCCACCCTCCTCAACATCATCGCCGGCCTGGAAAAACCCTCCCGCGGCGGCGTGCTGCTGGAAGGCCGGCAGATGACGGAGCCCGGCCCAGATCGCATGGTGGTGTTCCAGAACTATTCCCTGCTGCCCTGGCTGACGGTGCGGGAAAACATCGCCCTAGCCGTGGACGAGGTGCTGGGATCCCTTCCCCAAGCAGAGCGAGCCCGCATCGTGGAAGAGCACATCCGCCGCGTGGGTTTGCAGGGGGCAGCCGACAAGCGGCCCGCCCATCTGTCGGGGGGGATGAAACAGCGGGTGGCCATTGCCCGGGCTTTGGCCATTCGCCCGCGGGTGCTGCTGCTGGATGAGCCGTTTGGGGCGTTGGACGCCCTCACCCGCGGCAGCCTGCAGGAGCAACTGATGGAGATTGCCCAGGCGGAGCAGCTCACCTGTATTTTGGTTACCCACGATGTGGATGAGGCGCTTCTGCTTTCGGATCGGGTGGTGCTGCTGACCAATGGCCCGGAGGCCCGCATCGGCCAAATCTTGCGGATCCCGTTTCCGCGGCCGCGCCACCGGTTGGAAGTGGTGAATCACCCTGAGTACTACAGCCTGCGGGGGGAGATGATCTACTTTCTCAACCAGCAA
>NZ_JANSIR010000101.1:16427-24593 GCF_047462155.1 Synechococcus sp. OH2 | reverse complement strand
GCTCAGGCCACGCTGGGGCTGGACATTGGCCCCTGGCGCTTGACTCCTCGACCCTTAGGCGTTGCCGTCAGCTTCTCCCCTGCCGGGGCCAGCCAGGGATCCCTAGCGGATCCGGAGGCGCTCCTGGAAGCCGCCCGTGCGCTGCTCGAGGCAGGGGCCGAGGCCATTGCCGTGGTGGCCCGCTTCCCCGACGATCTTGACTTTAGCCAGTACGAGCAGGGGCAGGGGGTAGATCCCCTGGCGGGGGCCGAGGCCATCCTCAGCCACCTGGTGGTGCGGGAGCTGGGGATCCCGTGTGCCCATGCTCCGGCCCTCTACCCTGATCCCGACCCCAAGCCGGTTCACCCCCGCGCTGCCGCTGAAGAGGTGGGGTTTACCTTCCTGCCCTCGGTTTTGGCAGGGCTGAGCTACGCCCCCCAGTTTGTGAAAAGGGGGGATCCCCTCCAGACGGGCGACCTGACAGCCAAGCAGGTGGACAGCGTCATTGCCCCGGCCACCGCCTTTGGCGGCCCCGGCCTACTTTACCTCGCCAGCCGCCCCCGCCCGCCCTTGTTTATTGCCGTCGAAGAAAACACCACCGTCATGCAGGTTCACCCGCGCCAGTTGGGGATCCCGCATGTGGCGGTTAGCTCCTACCTGGAGGCCATTGGCGTGGTGGTGGCCCACCGGGCTGGCGTGGCCCTCTCGTCGCTGCGGCTGTAGCCTCGGGCTAAGCCCAGTTCTGGCCCAGAAACGGCAACAGGCCAATCAGCAGCAGGCCCAGCGTGGCCAGCGACCCAACCAAAAAGGAGAGGGAGCGCCCCAGGGGAATGTCGCCGATGTAGAAAAAGTTGTAAAACAACCGTGCCAGCAGAAACACACCGCAGAGCAGGGCTACCCCTTCGTCGCCGCTAAGGCCAAACAGCCAGGGATCCGGGTGGGGGCCAGTAACATAGGCAATCAAGGCTGACGGCGCAAAGGTGCCCAGGGCCTCAAAGCCGTTGGCATGGGCCCAGGTGGCCCGCTGGCCGTAGGGAGGCAGCCGGTCGAACATAGCCCGCGGCGCATGGGGATCGTAGCCAACGCGAGCGCGGGCATAGCCGACCACGCCCATGGGCAGGTACACCAACAGGATGGCTGCAGCAATCGAGAACAGGGGGATGGCTTGCAGGGGGAGGTTGGGCAACATAGGCAAAACGCAGAGGAAAGAGGCGGCACCCGCACCTTCTCTAGGCTAGCCTCCCTAGGCGGGAATTGGCGCCGGGCTGCCTAGCAGGTAAGCCCCAACGACTTCTAGGCTGGGCGGGTGCAGGAAAGGGAGGGTGACAATGGCCTGCTGGGGAAAGCGCTGGGGCAACTGGGCCAGGATGGCCTGGTGGCGGCGCCAAAGGGCTGCGCCAAAGGGGGTGGAGTCCTCCAGCCAAACCCGATTGAGAACGGCATAGGGATGGGGGATCCCCAGGGCATCCAACTCCGCCAAAAGACGCTCGGTTTCCGCCAGAACTGCCTGTTCGGGGTTGAAGACGGGGACAAAGCTAACAAACTGGGGATCCCGCAGCCGCCGCTGCAGCTGGCGCACCTGGGCTAGGAGATCCCGCAACCGCTGCGCCCATTCCGGCCGGCCCACCACGTCGCGGTACTTTAGCCACAGCTTCAGGGCCAGGCTCACCCAGCCTTCTAGGGCCTGCGGCATCTGCAAAAAGCGCAAGAGGTGGCCGGTGGGGGCGGTATCCACCACCACCAGGTTGAACTGGCCGCTGGCTTCTTGTTCCAGCACCGTCAGCAGGGCCATCACCTCGTCTAGACCGGGAGGGGGCATCTGCAAAAGCTGCCGCCAAGCCTGGGGGTCGTACTGGACTTCCACCCCTGCCGTCCCCTCGCCTGCCAAAATGGCCGCCACCTCCTCCAGGTAGTCTTGGCGGAAGCGCTCCAGCACTGCCGCCGCCTCGATCTCCTGGCCCAGCAGGTTGGGCAAGAGCGGCAGCGGCTCCTGACCCAGCTTTGTCTGAAACAGATCCCCCAGCGAGTGGGCCGGGTCGATGGAGACCAGTAAGAGCCGCTGGTCGGGATGGCGCTGGGCCAGGTTCCAGGCCAGGGCCCCGGCCACCGTGGTCTTGCCCACCCCACCCTTGCCCCCCACCAGCACAAGGCGGATCCCTTGGGCCAAAAAATCTGGCAGGGCCACCCTTGGGGGGGAGGGGATCCCGCCGACAGGCTCCCCTGGGCTAGGGGGGATCTCTTCCAACTGCGGCAGCACCTCTGGCAAGGGGCGAAGCTGTTGCACCAGCCTGTCCAGGGCCGTCGGCCCAATCGGCTCCTCCAGTTGATAGGGACAAACCCAGATGGGATAGCCAGGCAGCTCCTCTTGGAGTGTTTTTAGCCAGCGCCACTGCTCCTGCTGGCGGGCTAGGTAAAGAGGCGAGGGGCGGCTGGGGGTTGCTTCCGCTTTTTCCCCTGCGGCCGCCACCGTCCCTAGCAACACCTGGTTGACCAGAAGACCCCCCACAGGCACACGGCGGCTTTGCAGTTGTTGACAGAAGCGGCGGGTCTCCGCCACGCTCAACGGCTCCGGGACCAGCACCAGCCAAGCAGAGGTGCTCTCCGGGTCGGTGAGGCGGGCTTTGCCTCCCTCCAGCTCACTTTGTAGCCGGGTCAAAAAGGCATCGGCCTCATCCGGTCGATAGGTGCCCGTCAGGGATTGGACAACCTCGCGGTGCTTGGCCTGGAAGGTGGCAAACACCGCCAGCAGATTATCCAAAAAGTCGGGCAACTCCAACAGCCGCAGGGTGTGGCCGGTGGGAGCGGTATCTAGAATAACCGTATCCACCTCTTGGCCCGCCAGCAGGCGGTTGACCTCGAGGATGGCCATCAGCTCGTCCACCCCCGGCCAGTCCAGATCCCAAAGGGGCAACAGATCCTCTCGCCCCAGCCAACTGCCCCGCTCGGCAATCAGCTCTAGAGCCGGGCCGTAGGTCTGCTTGAAAGACTGCAGCAGCACCTCGGCCTGGAGAGCCCGCACCTGCAAGTTGGGCCATTCGCGCAAGCGGTGCGGAGCACTTTCCGGCAGGGGTTGGGGGGTGTCGGCCACCGGGATCCCCAGCACATCCCCCAGGGAGTGGGCCGGATCGGTGGACAGCAACAGCAAACGGCGCTCTGGTTGCCTCTGGGCTAGGTGACGGGCTAGGGCACAGGCCAGGGTGGTCTTGCCCACGCCCCCCTTGCCGCTCAACAGCAGCAAGCGGCAGGAAGCCGAGAGCCGGTCAAAGGGGGAGTTGTCGAGCTGAGCGGGCTGCAAAGGGATCCCTCGCGCGCAGGTCACCCCTATTCTGGCCTGGATCTCCCTTGGGGATACCCCAGCCCGCCGAGGTTGGCTCTCGCCAACTCCAGTCGGCGGCGTCCTCTGTCCCAGGCCAGCAGCGCGTGGATCCCAAGCCAAAAGCCCGTCCACAGCCAGTTGTGCAACCAGATCTGGCCCAAGATGGGCAGGGTCAGGCCCTCTGTTCCGCCCAGCACCAGGCCGGCTGCCAAGATCAGCCCTTCAAAAGCAAGGAACCCTAGGATCAGCATGACCAGGATCCAAAGGTAATTGCGCAGCCATTGCCGAGGTTGGACAGGGTGGGGCTGGAAAAAGAGCGGGCGATAGCTGGCCAGCCACGCCACCCCCACCGTGCCGATCCCCAAGACCAACCCCCAAGCCAAAGAATCAGGGGTACGGGGATAGTTGTGCCAGGTGTAGCCAAAGATTTGGTTGGCCAGCCAAATCATCGAAGCGCTGACGATTGCCCCTTGGCGAGTTAACGTGGTGCCCGTGATGATGCCAACAGTTACAAAAGGCAGTGTACAGGTATAGGCAATGTTGCTAAGGCAGCCGATGGTGGTCAATAGGCTGGGCCAAAATCGACCTTGGGCTAGATCGCGGGTGGCTTGGGTCCAAATGACCTCCGGGATCCCGCGACGGGTTTTGGGGATGGACTGGACAAGAGCTTGTAGGCTGACCATAGGCTAATCCCCAGGAAAGAGGTGAGCTTTTAAGGGACACTTGTTCAGCAGGTGCTCCTGGACAATTTGCCGCGCTACTGGGGGTGTGACTTGCTTGTACCAGGTGCGGTCACCAGAGTAGAAAACCACCGGCCCTTGTTGGCAGACTTCTAGGCATCCTGAGGTGATAACCGGAACATCCAGATTGGCCTCGCGCAGGGCCGATTGCAGAGCTTCCACCACCGGCTGATAGTGGCGAGAAGGATAGCAGCGGCTGGAACGGCAAACCGCCAAATAGGGCCGCTTGAGAGGGTTATCTGCGTAAGGGATCCGCTCTTTTCCCTCGACGTAAATGGCTCGCAGGCGTTCATAAAGGGAAAGCTGCTGATAGTCGGCTTTGCCTTCGGGCAGGTAGTCTTCTCCTGGCCCCAAAAAGGGACTGGGCAAAAAGATCTGCAGCAGCGATTCCTCTGCCCCGTTCCAAAACTGGATCCCCCATTGGCGAGGCTGGCCCTGCGGATTGAGGCGGCGATAGAGTGCGGCGCGGCCGACCAATCTTTTGCGGCGCAGCTCAGGAGGAGTTCTGCGGTAGGGGCCGCCCTGGTGTTCCTCCAAACACAGATGCAAATGCCAAGTTTCCGTGGCCACGGTCAAGTAGCCGTCGTAGAGCACACAGAGAGTAGGGGGAGCCTTGAAGGCCGCTTCCAGGACGCCACCCTCCACCACCTGGCCCACTTGGATCTCGGCCCAGCGCTCCTGAAAGAGCTCATAGAGCAGCGGCCCAAGACAGTCGATGTGAGCCGGGATCCCTTCGTAAACGGTTGTCCAGCCGGTGGGGGAAACCTCTTGCCAAGTTTGGTTTAGGGGTGGGACCCAGGGATTGAAAACAGCCATAGGTTGCTCCTATTGGATTGGCGGAATGCGGGCAATCACCCCCTTTTTGATGGGGCGCTCTGCCCAGGGCAGGATCCCATCGGGCTTTGTCAAATACAGCTCCGCCGTTTGCAAGATTGGCTCCACGTCTTTTGGATCGAGATCGCCAAAGACATAGGTCATCTTTCGGGGGGCTGCCAGCGCAACCACACAAGCGTGGCTGCAGCCGCTCATACAGGCAACTGGCTTCAGTTGCAGTTGGGGATTGAGCCTTTGGGATTCCAAGGCAGCTAGGAGCATTTCTCCCTTGCTGATCCCTTCTTTTTGGCCGTTGACCCAGCGAGATCCGCAGGTGGTGCAAACCCAGAGGCAATGTTTAGACTCAGCTTGAGCCAAAGTTGTCGATGGAGAAATAGAGGGAAAGTTGGTCGCGCTCACCATAGAGTTGTATCCAAACTCCACTGCAAAGCAGACAATTCCACCAGGACAGCTTGTTCTAGATAGTTAGCCAAAAACAGCCCGAGAGGATGCTAAAATTGCCCCCGCAAGCTCACCCTCAGCGTGCGGCCAACGCCGGGATAGCCGGGGAAAACTTCATACTGCTCATCCAGCAGGTTGTCGATCCCCAACTCTAGGCTCAGGGCCTCAGTCAACGGGATCCCTCCCCGCAAAGCCACGGTGGTATAGCCTGGCAGGGATTCCGTATTGGAGTTGTTGGTAAAAAAGCTCCCAATGTGATGAACCAAGACCGAGCCGTACCCGCCCTGCTCATAGCGATAGGTTAGGCCTAGGTTGAAGCTATCGGCTCCCACAAAGGCTAGCTGTTTGCCAACTGTGGCCGGGTTAAGTGCAGCGCGGATGATGGGATCATTGAGGGTGTAGTTGGCAAAAAGCGTCCAGTTTTCCCCCAAACGCAAATCCAAAGCCGCTTCCAGGCCGGTGTATTCGACCAGCCCAATATTCTCATAGGTTCCCTGGCGCGGCCCCAGGCTGACAAAGGTGATGCCATCGCGGATGCGGTTGTGGGCAAACGTTAGCCGCAGCAGGCCAAAATCTCCCAGGCTCTGATCCAAGCCAACGTCAAAGCTCTCCCCTCGCTCTGGGCGGAGATTGGGGTTGCCATCCACTTCAAAAAAGCCTCGCAGCCGAAAGAATAATTCCGAGATCAAGGGGGTGCGAAAGCTGCTGGCGTAGTTGGCTCTCAAGGTGGTGCCTTCCGCCACTGTCCAGCGGATCCCCACAGCCGGCGAGGTGGCCGAGCTATTGGCCAAACTGCTGAAGTCCTGGCGCATGCCCAGATCAAGGTGGAAGTTGGGATCCGGGCTGTAATCCAGGCGGGCAAACAGGGCGCCCTGGTTAACCGTATCGTCGTAGTTGATATTGGCAGAACCGTTGGCAAAGGAAAAAGTTGTATTGCGAGCTGAGATGGAGCGATAATCTACCCCCAAAGCTCCCTCTAGGTTTTCGCCGGCTTGCCAAGCATACTGCAGCTGGGATCCCCAGCCATTGCGCAGGATGACGTCGCGGGATCCCTGGCTTTGCGGAGCACTGAAACGGTAGTTGAGATCGTCAAAAAAGACTCTTGCCTGCAGGGATCCTGTTGCCTGAGTCCACAGCCAACTGAGATCCAGCAGCAGATCGTTGGTGTTTTGCTCTGCATCGGGAGAGGGAAATTCCACACTGCCGGGCACACGAAAGGCTTTATTGAGGTAGAGGGCGTTGGCTGTTAGGACTTGGTCTTTGGCCAGTTGCCAGGTAAGCTTGGCCTGCAAGTTGTGGTACTCCACCGCCGAGTTTTCCCGCTTGCCTGACTTGCCCAGCCGCTCAATTGCAAAGGGAAAGTCGTTGTTACTTTTCAGACGGCGATAGCTGAGCACCCAGCCCAGATCCTGGGCTTGGCCCCGACTTTGGATCCCTTGCTCATTGAGGCCGTAGCTGCCGACCGCCGCTTCCAGCACCGTCTCCGTTTCTGGCTGTGGCTCCACCGTAACGATGTTGATCACGCCGCCAACAGCATCCGAGCCATACAGAGTAGAGCCGCCACCGGGAGAGACTTCAATTCGCTCGACAATATCTGTGGTGAGTTGAGAGAGGTCAAACCCGCCAAAGAAGCCCAGATCGTTGAGGGGGCGGCCGTCCAAGAGCACCAACACCTGCGCCGTTCGCGCCCCTCGCATGAATTGAGAGCTAAGAGCTCCCAACTGAGTTCCCGCTGTGCCATCGCTGAGGATCCCAGGCAGATAGCGCAGGGCTTCTTGCACCGTCCTTGCCCCTTGCTCGCGCATCTGCTGGCGGGTGATGACATAGACTGGGCGCGAAGAGTCCCGCAGCAAGCCAGGGCGGCGAAACGGTGTGGTGACGGGTTGATTGAAAATCTCGGCACTAAGACTGGTGTCCAAGACCGCTTGCGCCCAGGCTGGGATCCCCAAACTCCAGCTCCCCAGCCCAAGGCTGAGACATACAACAATTACTTTCATCCGGTTGCTCCTGCTTCCGTGCGACGCGGAAGAGCTAAGCTGTGAGCCAAAGCCGCAGGCGGGCATCCTGACTGAGGGCCTTAGCCCATCACAGTTGCGGCACAGCGCCGGATTTGCACCGGACTTTCCCCATTGCTTGCCCTGGCTGATCCCCAGAGCAACCTGACGGCACGGCTTCCTCCTCAGTCCTTTTGGAAAAAGCCGTGCTAGGCATCATACCTCCCCTGCTGGGGAGTTCCTATCCTGCCGGGGGGGATCCCTGGGCAGTGATATCAACGGAAGATCATCTCCGCCACCGCGTCAAAGCCGGCGTCCAACAGGCGATCCAGGACTGACTGGGCCTGGCTGCGGCTGTCGTAGAGGCCGGCCTGCAGCATCGTCCTGCCGTTGAACACGGTCTCCACTGCCTCAGGGACGAGCTGCCGCAGCCGCTGCAAGTCGTCGCTGCCCTTGGGGGTTACCAAGACGCGAAACTGGGTTGCCGCTCGCGTCAGCGGGACGGAGTCCTTGTCGGCAGCCTGAGCAGGAGAAGCTGGGGCCGAGCTTGAGGGTGCAGAGGAGGAGGTAGGAGGGTTTTCTCTGGCTTGGCGGCGGGCCGGCGGCGGCAGCAGGGGGGTGATGTCGGTAAGAGGAGCTGCAGAGGCCTGGCGGACAGGGGCGGCAGGAGCCGGCTCAACCGGCTGGGCAGGCGTGGTAGAGCCATCGGGGGTGAAGGGGACGGCAACAAACTCCTGGGGTTGAGCGCCCGACGGCTGGCTGGGGCTGCTGGGCAAAATACGCCCTCCCGATCCCGCTGCAGGAGGGGGAAGGGGGGCAGTCGATTGCGGCACCGCCACCACCGGTAGGTTTGTGGAAGTTT
>NZ_JANSIR010000101.1:12508-16310 GCF_047462155.1 Synechococcus sp. OH2 | reverse complement strand
GGGAGCCGGGGGGGCGCTGGGCAGCGTCAGGCCGCCGGCAGCAATGGGTGGCGGGGCGTTGCTGGGCAGGGCAGCCACGGCGGTCTGGCCCGCCAGATCCAGCTCCCCTTTGGTTTTGCCCGCCAGTTGGTTGCCGTTGGCGTTGAGGCGCAGGCCGCGAGTGGCGTTGTGGATGTCGTACTGGCCGTTGCCCTCAAAAATGTTGTTGCCGGGATCCGAGGCCGTGCCCAGATCGGGCTGGGCGTTGGTGATAGCTGTCAGGCCAGTCTCTAGGTTGCGGGCAATGAGATTGTTGCGCAAGATGGGCCGAGCGCTGCCGCCAACCACAATGCCGGTGCGGTTTTGCAGGATGCGGTTATTGCGCACCATCGGCGCCGAGCGCTGGTCGATGGTGAGGCCAAAGCCGGTCTCTTGGAAGAGGTTGTTGACAATGGTGGGCTGGGAGGTGCCCAAGACGGAGATGCCGTTGGCCCCATTTTTGTAGAAGCGGTTGCCCTCTATCCAGGGGTTGGAGGCGCCAGCAATGAAAATGCCGTCGTGGATGCTGCCCACAAAGCTATTGTTGAGAATGCGGGGGGAAGCCGATTCTATCCAGAGGGCATAGCCGCGCCGCCCCTGGTTGCGCAGGGTAACTCCGCGCACCTCTGAGCCGGTCTCGGCCAGCAGAGCAACATTTTGCCGGGCCAGGGTCGGGCTCATGTAGGTGCCGCCGCCATCGATCAGGTAGCCCTCCCCTAGGGTGGACTCGTCCCCGCGCAAGATGAGGCCAGCCTTGAGGCGGATGGGGAAGACTTCGCCGCTTTCTGCGCTGTAGATCCCCGGCAGCAGCTGGATGATGCTGCCCGCTGGCGCTTGTCCGATGGCATGGGTGATGGTCTTGAAGGGGTTGTTGCGGGATCCATCCCCTTGGGTATCGCTGCCGTTGGCGGCATCAACAAAAATGGCCGGGCGGTCGTCCGGCAGCGGTGGCGCCTGGGGCAGGGCCTGCTTCTCCAAAAGGCCGGTGTCCAGGGAAGTTTGCGCCCAACTGGGATCCCTTCCTGCCGCCAGCAGTAAGCTGGTGCTCAACAGCAGAGAGGCGGCCAGTCGTGCCAGGGTTGGGGAACCATGACGCTGCAACCACAAGTCAGGCAGGACTGCTGTAAATTGGTGTTCGCCGGATTTCTGCAGACGGATAAACGATAAGGAAGCGATCATAGGAGTCATCCTCACACCAGGCTGGGCCAGAGAAGGAAGGAGGGTCGAGGCTATCCTACCAAACCCGAGAGGCGGGATCCTGCCCTCTTCCCCAACTCCAAATACGGACTGACGCAGGCTTTTTTTTGTAGATCCAACGCTACCCCTAGAGTATACCCTTGCCATGACCGAAGAAGCCCTTGCCCGCGAAGGCTCCTCCCAAGAGTTGCCGCTGGCTTCCCTCTCGTCTGGGCGCCCCCTGCTTAACCTGCTGCTGTTGGGGATCCCGGCGGGGCTGCTGGCGCTGGCGGGGTTGACGGGGCAGCCAGTTTTGGGCTGGGGGGCGGTGCTGGCTTGGCTGGGCTTGGCCGGCTGGTGGGGGCAGCCGCTTTGGGTGCAGATTGGGCGCGACCTTTGGCAGTGGCTAACCACGTGGCCCAGCCTGGGATGGGCGGCGGCGGCCCTCGGCTTGGCCGTGGCAGGAGCAGTGGTCTGGAGTGGGGTTCTCTCAACCCTGCGATCCCTGAGCTGGGAGGCGATTGGGGCTTTGGGCGAGGTGTTCGGCGCTACCGGGCAGATCTTCATCGCTCTCCTGGCCGCCTATATTGCCTGGCGGCAGTACGTTATCTCCCGCGACCTCACCATCCAGCAGAACACCATCACCCAGCAGCAGACCATCGACGCCTACTTCGAGGGCATCTCCAACCTGGTTCTCTCCCCTGATGGGCAGTTGGACGACTGGCCCCTGGAGCGGGCCATTGCGGCCGGGCGCACGGCGGCCATCTTGAACGGCGTGGATCGCTTCGGCAAAGCCAAGATTCTGCGCTTCCTCTCCACCGCCAACTTGCTCAGCCCCCTGCGCCGCGACGAACACCTGGGCCGGCCCATTTTGGACGGCAAAGGCGGCTACCAGCGGGATCGCCTCAACGGGATCCGCGTGGTTAACCTGGGCACCATGCTGGAAGGGGCCGACCTGCATGGCACCCTGTTGCGGGGGGTGGATTTCAGTGAAGCCAGCCTGGAAAGAGCTGACCTGCGGGGTTGCGATCTTAGCCACACCAACCTCTGCGGGGCCAACCTACGCAATGCCGACCTGCGCGGGGCCGATCTCTACCGCGCCCTCTTGTTTGTGGGATCCCTGCAGACCGCTTCCCCGGCCCAGCCAGGACAAAAGCCCGATTTCAAAACGGGAGCCTATGCCGGCGCCATCGTGGCGGGAGCAGACTTCCGCGGCGCCCGTCGCCTTTCTCCTGAGCAGCGCGCTTACCTAGCCGCCTGGGGGGCCAAACTGGATCCCGACCCTTCGCCCCCCAATTCCCGCTTGGATCCCGGCGGCAGCAGCGAGCCCTTACCCCCTCCCGCCGAACCGCCAGCCTCCCTACGGCCCTGATCCAGAGCCAATGGCCGGCAACCCTGGGTTCAACGCCAGTGCTGCTAGGGTCATGGCAAACAGCATAAAACAGCTTGTGAGTTGATCCCAGCTCCCCTCTCCCAGAGGGAGAGGGGCCGGGGGTGAGGGCCTGCCAGCGAACCGTTCACGCTAGCTTGAAATAGCCCTAATCCCTCAACTTTTGCCCATGGCCCGCTTGTTCACCAAGTTCTGGCTGCTGGAGCGCTACCTCTTTGGACAGATGCTCACCCCCCTTTTGGCCGGTATAGCTGGGGGAACCCTGCTGCTTTTGGCGGGCCGGCTCTTTACCCTGGCCGAGCGGCTGGTCGAGGGATCCGTGCCCCCCCTGACGGTGTTGCGGCTCTTGATGTTGGATCTGCCGGAGATGGTGGTGCTGGGCATGCCCATCGCTGCTTTTTTTGCCACCCTACTCACCTTGGGCAAGCTGAGCGGCAACAGCGAAATTACCGCCATGCGGGCAGCCGGGATCCCGTTTACGCGCATCTTTCGTCCCCTGTTGCTGGTGGGGCTGCTCATGAGCCTGAGCGCTTTTTTAATCAGCAACGTGCTCTTGCCGGCCAGCAAACGGGAAATCCGCCGCATTGACCAGCAGGCGCTCCTGGCCCAAGCTACAAGCCCGGTGCAATACGACGTCTTTTTCAAGACCGCTCGCGTTGGCGGGACGGAGTCCTTAGACAACCTCTGGTTTTTCATCCGCCAGGTGGATCCGCGGCTAAATACCATGCAGGATGTCACCATCTTGCAGGTGGATCCCTTGCCGGGGGGCAAGTACCAGTTGGCGGAAGTGACGCTGGCGGCCCAGGCGGTGTGGAATGGCCTGGACTGGACCCTCAGCGAAGGAGTAACCCACCGCTACGGCCCCGATGGTCTCAGCCTGGCCGAAGAGCCCTTCGACCGCAAGCCGCTGGCGGTCTCCCAAGATCTGGCCGCCCTGTTGCAGCCGCCAGTTCCCCCCAACGAGCTCAGCCTACCGGAGCTGGCGGAGCGCATCTCCCGCCTGGCCCGCTCCAACCTCAATACCCAGCCCTTGCGCACCGAGTTCCACATGCGCTTTTCCCTGCCCCTGGCCAGCTTTTTTGCCGTGCTGATTTCCCTTCCCCTGGGATCCAGCACCGCTCGCCGTGTGGGCCGCTATGGCGGCGTCGTCTTCGGGATCCTGTTGGTGTTTGCCTACTACGTGGTGCTGAGCGTATCTCGCAGCTTGGGAGAAGCAGG
>NZ_JANSIR010000101.1:11630-12412 GCF_047462155.1 Synechococcus sp. OH2 | reverse complement strand
CTGGGCAGCAGCCTGGAGCTTCAACCTCCTCTTTGGCAGCCTTGGCCTGCTGCTGTTGGCCCGCTTCCTGCGCTAGGGATCCCTTCCGGGCGGAGCAACCCCCAACCTAGCCAGGGATCCACCGGATCCCCTCAACAGAATTTCCGTTCCCTTGCGGGGAAAAGGTAGGGATTTTGGCCGGTCTGCGCAGGCCAGGGATCCCATCCCAGCGCCGGTCTGTCTAGACTGGAGAACAGCCCTGTGGGGATCCCTATGCGCATTGGCGTGCCCAAAGAGATCAAAGAGCAGGAGTTTCGCGTCGGCCTGACGCCGGCGGCGGTGCGGGCCTTGACTGAGCAGGGGCACCAGGTGTGGGTGGAGACCCAAGCCGGCCAGGGGGCGGGCTTTAGCGACGAAGACTACCAAAAAGCGGGGGCCAAGCTGGCCGCCACGCCGGAGGAGATCTACCGGCAGCAGTTGGTGGTGAAGGTCAAAGAGCCCCTGCCCGCCGAGTATCCCTTGCTCCATCCGGATCTCATCCTGTTTACCTACTTGCACCTGGCGGCCAGCCGCGAGCTGACCCAGGCCCTGCTGCGTTCGGGGGCCACCTGCCTGGCCTACGAGACGGTGGAGCTGCCCGACGGATCCCTGCCCCTCTTGATGCCCATGAGCATGATTGCCGGGCGGCTGTCGGTGCAATTTGGCGCCCACTACCTCACCCGTCAGCAGGGGGGGCGAGGCGTGTTGCTGGGCGGGATCCCAGGGGTGCCGCCGGGGCGGGTGGTGATCCTGGGCGGGGGCAC
>NZ_JANSIR010000101.1:9616-11505 GCF_047462155.1 Synechococcus sp. OH2 | reverse complement strand
GGGTACGGAGGCGGCCAAGATGGCCGTCGGACTGGGGGCGCGGGTGCAGATTCTGGACATCAACCTGCAGCGCCTCAACGAGCTGGAGCTGATCTTCGGGTCGCGGGTGGAGCTGCTCTACAGCACCGCCCAGAGCATCGAGGAGTGCGTCCGCGAGGCCGACCTGGTGGTGGGAGCAGTGTTGGTGCCGGGCAGCCGCGCCCCGGTTTTGGTGAAGGAAGAGCTGGTAGCCCAGATGCGGCCCCGCTCTTTGATCGTGGATGTGGCCGTGGATCAGGGGGGGTGCATCGCCACCACCAAGGTCACCACCCATGCCCAGCCGGTTTACGAAGCCCACGGAGTCTTGCACTACGGGGTTCCCAACATGCCGGGGGCCGTCCCCTGGACTTCGACCCAGGCGCTGGTCAACGCCACCCTCCCCTACGTCCTCAAGTTGGCCAACCTTGGCTTGAGCGCCGCCCTGGAGCAGGATCCGGGCCTGGCCAAGGGGCTCAACATCCGGGGCGGAAAGCTCATCCACCCGGCGGTGCGGGCCACCTTTCCCGACTTGAGCTAGCTTGGGCCAGCTTTCCCGTCGGGATCCCTTCCGCTACTGCCGCCAGGCCAAGAGGTAGCGCTCCAGAGCGGCGAAAAAAGAGTAGAGCAGAACACCCATGAGGCCGAGGGCAACCAAGCCGGCAAAGGCCAAGGGCACATCAAAAGAAGAGCTGGCGGACACAATCAGGTAGCCCAGCCCGCGGTTAGAGGCCACCGTCTCCGCGATCACCGCGCCGACAAAGGCCAGCGAAATGGCCACCTTCAGCGAGGCAAACAGATAGGGCAAGCTGTGGGGAAGCCCCACCTTGAGGAAGATTTCCCAACCGCTGGCCCCCAGGGAGCGCAGCACATCGCGCATTTCTGGCTCCACCGTCTCCAGGCCCACCGCCACATTCACGGCAATGGGGAAAAAGGCCAGCAAAAAAGCTGTAATCACCGCCGGGATCATGCCCAGGCCAAACCAAATCGCCAGCAGCGGCACCAGGGCCACCTTGGGGATGGTATTAAACCCCACCAGCAGTGGGTACAGACACAGATGGGCCAGGCGGGAGCTGCCGATAAGGGATCCCAGCAAGATCCCGCCCACCAAAGCCAGCCCAAAAGCCAGCAGGGTTGAGCTGAGGGTAAACAGCGAGTGCCCCAGGATCACCTCGTCCCACTCCTGCATCGACTGCCAGATCGCGCTGGGCGCAGGCAAAACAAAGCGGGGAACCTGCAACAGCCGCACCCCTGCCTCCCAAAGGCCAAGGGTCAGCAGCAGGGTGACCACCGGCAGGAGCAGCGAGGCCGCTTTCGTCTGGAGAAATCGGTCAAAGGAGTTTTTCATCAGGGTTGCGCGGCGATCTATCGAGAAAACTTTGGTTAGCTGCTGCGCCGTTCGCGTCAGCGGGACGGAGTCCTTATGTGCTTGCGCACTTCCGCAACCAAGTGGTGAAACTCGTCCGTCAGGCAGATCTCCAACGGGCGCGGGCGGGGCAGATCTACCTTGAGGGTAAAGACAATCTCGCTAGGCCGCGACCCCATGACATAAATGGTATCGGAGAGGAAAACCGCCTCCCGCAGATCGTGAGTGATGAGAATAGCCGTGCAGCCGGTGCGCAGCCACAGCCGCTGCAACATCTCCCACATCTCCTCGCGGGTGAAGGCATCCAGGGCGGCAAAGGGCTCATCCAGCAACAACAGCTCCGGCTGGTGGATCAAAGCTCGACAGAGGGCAACCCGCTGCCGCATCCCCCCGGAAAGCTGCCAAGGATAGGCTTTTTGGAAACCATCCAAGCCCACGGCGGCCAACAGCTCCAGCGCCGACTTTTTGTGCTGAGCCAGGTTTTGCCGGAAGGTGCGCTTGTAGGGCT
>NZ_JANSIR010000101.1:8047-9515 GCF_047462155.1 Synechococcus sp. OH2 | reverse complement strand
CTACCACTTCCAGAGGCAGCAACACGTTCTGTAAGGTAGTGCGCCAGGGCAGCAGCACCGGGTTTTGGAAGGCCATGCCCACCCTCTTGAGGGGGCCGGTGACGGGCTGCAACCGAAAGTAAAGGGTGCCGCCGTGGTTGGTGTTGAGGCCGGCTATCATCTTCAAAAGAGACGTCTTGCCGCAGCCGCTCGGCCCCACAATCGAGACAAACTCCGAGTGGGCCACCGAAAAGCTGAGGTCGCGGATGATCGTGACCGGGGATCCCTTGCCGGGGTACTGCAGGGAGACGTGGCGCAGCTCCAGGATAGGCTTGTCCAAGAGCCCAAGAGAGACACCGCTCTGGGCCACCTGCTGCGACTCCAACATCGACTCAACTCCGGTGGTTTTCACGGCCAGCCTCCTTCCCATTACACCAGAGAGGAGAGCAACCAACTGTACTGCCCAATACTCTGTCGTCCAGCAGCAAGGCCGGTTCTTCGGGGCTGCCGCCTACTGGTGCTCGAAGACGTTGCTATATCCCAGCAGATCCAGCTCCACCAAGGTGGGCAGGTGTTGAAAACAGCGCTGCGCCAGCTCCCAGCGCTCCTCCCGCTGTAACATCTGGGCCAACTTGTGGCGCACCGGGATCAAATAGCGGACATCGTTGGCCGCATAAGCCAACTGCTCCGGCGAGAGGGACTGGACAGCTCCCCAGTCGGAGCTTTGGGCGGCTTTGTTTAGCTCCACCCCGCACAGCTCGCTCACCACGTCTTTAAGGCTGTGCTTACTGGTGTAGGTGCGGGCCAGCTTGCTGGCTACCTTGGTGCAAAAGACCGGCCAGGCCTGGATCCCCAGGTGGTAGCGCAGCATGGCCAGGTCAAAACGGGCGTAGTGGAAGATCTTTTCGATGTTGGGATCCGTCAGCAGCCGCGCCAAACGGGGGGCCTGCTTCACGCCACGGCTGAGCCGCAGCAGCACCACCTCGCCGGCAGCATTGGCCATTTGCACGACGCAGAGCCTGTCCCGCTGCGGGATCAAGCCCATCGTTTCGGTGTCCACGGCCAGGAAGGTTTCCCCGGCTAGCGCCTCTGCCACTTCGGGGGTGAGATCTTCGTCGCAGATCTGGAAAGGCTCCACAAGGATCCCTCACTTGGCGGGAGCAGCCGCCCCGCTGAGATACTTCCCTCACCTGAAGACAAGAGTTGTTGACATCTCAACAAGCGCTGCTGGCCAGCTAGCCCTGAGCAAGCCTCATCCCCCTCAGAGACAGGAGGTACTCTCCCCTCGACTGAGACAGCCAGCAGGCCGGTTTTCGCTCGCAACGCTCCGCGTTCAGTTTAGCCCAAAGCCACCCCTGAAGGAAGGGTTGTAATCAGCGGCTGGCAAGCTTGGCTCTACCAGCTTGCTTTCACCACGCCCGGCAGCAGGCCGCGGTGGGCCATTTCCCGCAAGCTGTTGCGGCAGAGCCCAAAATCCCGGAAATAGCCG
>NZ_JANSIR010000101.1:0-7916 GCF_047462155.1 Synechococcus sp. OH2 | reverse complement strand
CGAGCTGGCGCGAGGGAGTTTTTGCAGTTGAGCATGCAGCTCCATGCGGGTGACCTGGTCGATGTTGGGATCGGCCATGGCCGCCTTTAGTTGTTGGCGCTTCTCCCGATATTTTTCGACCAAGCGCTGGCGCTTTTTCTCCCGCTCGATCATGCTCTTTTTAGCCACGGCTCACCTGTTTCTCCCAATTTTTCAGCTCATCTAGAATAGCGAGAAGCCCTCCCCTCAGGCAAGGGGATCCCAGAGCCGGCCATCCTCGCTGCTCCCCTTGCTTGGGCTCCGTAGGATCCCTGAGGCCAGCCCCTCGGCTTGGGGGCAATCTCTTTCTGTAGGCAAGGTTGGTGGTGGGTGATGACCCTTTCCAAAGTGATCTCGTTGGTCGCCGCCAAGTTCAAGGTTTCCCCAGAGCAGATCGAGGCCACCCGCGTGATCCTCCACAAGCCCCCGGCTTTGTTGGCGGTGCTCAAGTCGGCTCCGCCGCTGCCCAAAGAGGTTTTGCAGGATCCCAGCTTGGCCTATATCTATCCGGCCACTTTTATTCAATGGTCGAAGTGCATGCATGGCCTGGCGGAATGGGATGATGTGCCCGCCCTGAGCTACGCCGACTATGTGGCGCAGATGGAGCTGACCTTCCTGCCGACGGATATTGCTGTCGAGGCCGCCAACAGGGACTAGCGCAGGCGAAAAACCCGTTCTGAGGCCTGGCGGACAAACTCCTTGAGCCAGCCCGATTTTTGGGTGCTCTCCACCTGGGCCCTGACCACCGCCTGCATCCCCCCTTCCCCCCAGCTTTGGTTGCGCTGGAAATACTCGATGAAGCTTTTGCCGGCAATGCGGGTGAGATAGCCGGCGCTGGCCGCCTGGATGGGGGCTGTCGCCAAAAAACCGACCACGCTCACCTCAGCCACCGTAGCCAGGAGCCCGGTGGTCAGTTGGATCGCCCCTTCCACCAGACCCAGGCCAGCCAGGGTCTTGGCCAGGGACAGGGCCAGTTCCCGCCCCTGCTGCAGGTTCATCTGGCAGCCGTAGAGGGATCCCAGCTCCACCACCATCTGGGCGTTGATGGCGGCAATAGCCAGCAGATCCAGCGCCGGGATGGGGTTGACAAACACGACGCCGGTCACGATCCACTGAAAGCGATCGATCACCTCCTCCGCCTGGCGGCGCAACTGCGCCTGGATGATCCGCTTGGCCTCTTCCCCCAACTGCTGCGATTGCAGCAGGGCATTGTCCAAGGCCAGGGATCCCCCTTCGGCGTAGAGCACCGCCTGGACGCGATCCCGCACCGCTGCCACCTCGGGCTCCGGTTGCCAGGTTTGGGATCCCAGCCGCACGGGGGCCGGGTCAGCAGCAGCCAGCAGCACATCTTCCGGTTGGATCAGGGGGTAAACCCGTTCCCGCAGGCGCTGCAAGAGGAGCTGCCGTTCTTCCGAGGTGTAACGGTCGATTTTGTTGAGCACCAGCAGAGCCCGCTTGCCCAGGGCGATCAACCGGCGCAAGGGATCCACCTCCGACTGGCGCAGATCCCCATCCACCACCACCAACAGCAGCTCGGCGGCCTGGGCCTGCGCCTGCGCCTCCTCTTCCCGCATCGCCCCTGCCGGCCCGATCTCCAAAATGCCCGGGCAGTCCACGATCTGCACCGGGTGGGGGATCGCGGGCAAGTCCCAATCGTAAACCGCCACCGTCTGCGTGGTGCCCAGCGTTGCCCCCACCGCCCCCACCCGCCGCCCCAGCAGCGCGTTCACCAGCGAGGTTTTGCCCGCCGATCCGGTGCCGAAGACCACCACCTTCAGTTGGGGCCGGGCCAACTGTTGGGCCAGCCGAGCCGACCGCTCCGCCAGCGCCGCCCGCGCCACCTGATCCTGGATCTGCGCCATCTGAGCTTCTAGGTGCGCCAGGTTGCGCCGGGCTGCCTCCCACTTCTCGGCAGGGGTCTCCGGGGGGGCCGGCCTGGGAAGCCTCTCGGTTTTAGGGGCGGGGCGGAACAGAAACAAGTAGTAGATGGAAGCGGCCAAAAACACCAGCAGCAGCAACACCAGCACCCCGATCAACACCCCCCCCAAAATCGGGTGGTAGCGGGTGGCGTAGTACAGATCCAAAAACGATTGGATCAGCCAGACAATCAAGCCCGTGAACGAGGCCAGCAGCGCCAAGAGCAGCAGCAAGCGCAGATAGGGAACCGATCGCATAGGGATCCAGGGCCACAACCATTCGCCTCAGCGGAACGGAGTCCTTTTGACTCTAGCCGTGGCTGCCCTTGTCCGACTACTCAGATCTCGCCCTCAGGCTGTAGGGGCGGCTCTTCCCCTTCACACCGGGATCCCCCCTCGATGACCCGAATGGCCTGCGGCTCCCCATCCACCTTCACCTGCAGATGGCGCAACTGCCAGGCTGTTCGCGTCAGCGGGACGGAGTCCTTACCGGCCACCCCCCGCTCCGACTCCACAGCCACCTCGCCGGTGCGCTGGGATCCTGTGATCAAAAAGGACAGACAGGCCCAGCCGGCTTGCTCATCCTCTTGAGCAGAGGGAGAACCTCAGCCTTGGCAATCAATACAAAACGTCTCAGCCAATCTGCAAGGACTCCGTCCCGCTGACGTGAACAGAAAAGTCAGCAGAACCTTGGGGCTTTGCCTCAAAGAACTGTCTAGAGGCGTCTTGACAGCGCCTTTACGGGTTGGTTCACCTTTAGGCGGTGGGAGTGTCAACGAGGTCAAACTGGGGCACCTGCGATGCCAAAGCTGCAGGGGCAGGTACGAGCAGCAACGCCCACAGAGCCGGCATGGCCCACCTGGCCCAGCGCCAATGACAATGGGGGGATGCCTGCCATAGACTTGGCCAACTCACCTCAGCAGCAGTTGGGAGAAAGAGCCTGGTGGTAACCGGCGGATCCCAGGCCCAAGGGTAGTTTAGAATGTCTTTAGGTTGAGGCTCATCGGGATCTACAGACGCTGGCTCTAGCTTCTTTGAGCTGATCCCAAGAGGGCTGTCTTGTTGCTCCTTCTCCCCCATAACTCTCTGGAACTCAGGAGATTTCTATGGCCGTTCCTAGTGGTCTTTCCAGCCCGCTGCCGGAGCAAGAAACTTCTACGGGACAGGGCAACGGTCTAAATTTGGCTCCTCGGCCTGCCGATCCTGCCCCGCTGGCTGCCCAGGGGGTGGGAGAAAAGTCCGGCCCGCCGGTGTTCCCCAGCCCTGTCAAGTTCAGCAAGATCGAGATCGACAACCGCCCGGTGGGAGCTTCGACTCTGAAGGTAGTGGATTACTTTGCCGATGGCCGTCCAGTTGCTGCCGCCACCCTGAAAGTCGTGGATACCTGGGGCGAGGGGCGCCCAACGGTGGCTTCCGGCGTCAAATTTGTCCATGACCCAACCCTCAACCGGCCGGTGATGGCGGATGGCCTGAAAATTGCCAAAACTTTCCTGGGAAATCGCCCTATTGAGGCTAGCCCCCTTAAGGTGTTGCGTTAGCCAGGATCCCTAACGGGGGCCAGGGATCCCCCCTGCTAACCTGGGTGGGGGAGAGGCGACAGCGGCAAATATGGAGATCCTGGCGGCTTTGTTGGGGTTGCTGGCGGGCTTGGGAGGAGGGGCAGGCTACCTGGCAGATCAGACGGCTCAGCAGCTCTTGCTCGCTCAGCTTGATAGGGTAGAGGTTTTGGAGGTGCGCATCCAAAGCCGCCCCAACTATCGTTTTTTGAGTGGCCAGGCGGATCGGTTGTTGGTTGCTGGGCGGGGGCTCTACAGGGCTCCGTTTCCGCGCATCGAGCTGCTGGAGCTGGAAACAGATCCGGTGGCCATTGACCCCTCTTTTTTCCGCGGGGCTCCTCTGCGGCTGGAGCGTCCTCTGCAGGCGGCGGTGCGGGTGGTGGTGCGGGAAGAAGACTTGAATGCTGCCCTCAACTCACCAGAGGTGCTGAGACAGTTTCAGGATATCCGAGCAGATCTGCCCTTTAGCGGGCGTAGGGACGAACCCCGCCGCTTCGATCTGCGCCAACCCCGGGTCGAGTTTTTGGCTCCTGACCGCCTTCGACTTTCTGCCCTCTTGGTGGAGCAGGAAGGCGGCAGTGAGCAAAAAGACTCTGTCCCGCTGACGCGAACGGTTGATGTGGTGTTCAACGCCGGGATCCGGGTGGAGGAGGGGCGCCGCTTGCAGCTTCAGGATCCGGAGTTTGTCATCGGCTCTGTGCGGGTTCCCGATGAGATCTCGGCAGCGTTTTTGGGCGGCCTTAACGAGGTGTTCAATCTGCAAGAGTTAGAAGATCTGGGGATCCTGGTGCGGGTGCTCAGCTTGGAGATAGGGTCTGACCAGTTGCAGGTGATCGGCTTTGTGCGGGTCGAGAGCTTGGAGACCCTGATGGGATCCCAGCGGGCCGCTCTTCCCTAGCAGGGATCCCCATCGCGGACAAATCTTCTCGAAGCGGGCCTCGTCCAGGTGGAAGAGAAGCCGCGCCTCCCCTTGGTTGTTGCAAATGGTTTTGGCTAGCGTAAAGCTGGAGCTCAGGGTGAGGCCGGTTCAAGCTGCCTGTGGCTGCTCCCGTGCCAGTTTTGGGCCTGTCCAGCCTGGGGATCCCCGGCAGAGTGGGCTTTTCTTCGCTACCCTAGAGCTAGGCAAGACAGGGGAATGGCAACGATGGATCACTACGGAGGGCGTACTGCACAGCTTGGCTCCGTCCGCTTGGGAGGACGGCGTCCTCGCCCCCGGCGCGGCCCGGCTCTGCAACTGGGGATCCTCGGCTTTTTGCTGGGGTTAGGGGTGATGGGGGGAGCTTGGTGGTACAGCATCGGGCCGCGGCAAACCCTTTCTCTGTATTGGCTGACCAGTGCTGACAATTCCATCTACTACGTGCAGCAGGAGCGCTCCCTGCGCGCCTTCGACGCCCAAGAGGCCATCCGCCTGGCCTTGGAGGAGCTGATTGCCGGTCCCCGGGATCCCCGCCTCGCCACCGCCATCCCCTCCCAGACGCGGCTGCTGGATGTGCGGGTGGAAGGCGACGATATTTTCCTCAACTTCTCTTCTGAATTCACGCAAGGGGGGGGATCCACGGCGATGATGAGCCGGATTGCGCAGGTGCTCTACACGGCCACCAGCCAGAACCCCGGCGCGCGGGTGTGGATCTCCGTCGAGGGGCGCGCCCTCGAGGTGTTGGGGGGGGAAGGGCTAATTATCGACCAACCCTTGACGCGGGCCTCGTTTGTCCCCAGCTTCCAGCTGCCGGCAGAACCTGAGGCGGAGCCGTCAGCCGTATCAGCCTCTTGAAACCCTTGAGACAAAGATCATGAACTGGTTGCAGCGGGTGGGCAGCAGTTTTCTCCTGGCCGGTCAGGTGATCTTGCACCTGCTGCAAGGCCGTATTCATCGGCGCAACACCCTGGAGCAACTGGCGACAGTGGGGCTGGAGTCGCTGCTGATTGTTTTGATCACGGCGGTGGTGATCAGCGGCGTTTTCACCATTCAGTTGGCACGCGAGTTCATCAATTTCGGGGCCTCTTCCCTCATCGGAGGGGTTTTGGCCATTGCCCTGGCCCGCGAGCTGACGCCGGTGGTGACGGCGGTGATCCTGGCCGGACGGGTGGGATCCGCCTTTGCCGCCGAGCTGGGCACCATGAAAGTCACCGAGCAGATCGACGCTCTGCTGTTGTTGCGCACCGATCCAGTGGATTACCTGGTGACCCCGCGGGTGGTGGCTTCAGGGCTGATGCTGCCGGTGCTCACCATCCTCTCCCTGCTGACGGGTTTGGTGGGGGGGATGATCATCTGCGCTTCGGCTTACAACATTTCTTCCACGGTGTTTCTCACCTCGGCTCAGAATCTCCTGACCCCTTGGGACTTGCTCGTCTGTTGTTTGAAAGCGATGGTGTTCGGGGTTCTGATCGCCATTGTCGGCTCCAACTGGGGCCTTTCCACCAGCGGCGGCGCCAAGGGGGTGGGCCGCTCCACTACCGATGCTGTGGTGACAGCGTTGCTGGGGGTGTTTGTCACTAACTTTCTCATGTCCTGGCTGTTGTTTCAGGGCCCAGGTAGCGCCCTCAGCCGCGCCTTCTAGCCACTCAAAAGGGCAACGGTTCAGGGGAGATAGTGATGCAGAATCCCTACGCCCCATTCCTGAGATTTTCTTGGCCTGAGATCAGCCGGGCGCTCAGGATCTGATCCCCTAGCTTGATCTTGCGCAGCACCTCGGTGCCCTCGGTAACATAACCGAATACGGCATAGCGGCCATCCATGAGGTTGAGGCCGGCAGGGGTGAGATCCGGCTCGGCCATGAAGATGAAGAACTGAGAAGAGGCGCTGTTGGGCTCATCGGGATAGCGGGCCATGGCCACCGTTCCTTCAGCAGAAAAGGGCAGGGCCGGCTCTACATCCCACAGGCCCAGTTGATCAAAGGTCTGGCCGTAGCGGGGCATTACCTCGCCTTTGGCCCGGATCTCCATCGGGATGGTGCGAACCTTGCCGGTGGCCGGATCCACATAGCCGTCGGCAGGGCCTGGGGGATCCCCCGCTTGCACCAGGAAGAAGTTCTCCACCCGGTCAAAGGTCAGGCCGTCGTAGAAGCCCCGCTGCACCAAATCGGCAAAGTTGCCGGCGGTGAGGGGGGCGCTATACCCATCCAGCGTGATCACCATGCGCCCGGCGGTGGTGTTCAGCTCCGCTTCCGCCCGGCCCAGGAGCTGCGGCTTGTCGGCATATTCGGCAGGGATCGCGTAGGGAAAAGCCCCCACCCAGTGGTTTTCCAGGGATCCCAGCTCGTCTATGAGGCGGTCATAGGCGGCGCGGGCCTCTTCCTTGCCCTTGGATTTGCGCTCTGTGGCTTGGCTAATGAGTTGCAACTCCTGGCGTAGAGTGGCAACTTCTCCAGCGGCGGCAGCAGCCTGCTCAGGGGGCAACTCCGCCAAGAGGGGATCCGTGTAGCGATCCAGAAGCCGCTCCACCTGGCGCACATCTCCCCGCACCGCCGACCAGCGGTTGTACTTAAGGTCGCTCTCGATTTTGGTGATGGCCTCATCGATTTCCCAGATCCGGCTGTCCTGGATGGGCAGCGCCCGCCGCAAGAGAGTACGCGGATCCGTAATAGCATCCCCTTGCGGCAGCGCCAGGGCCGGGATCCCACCCAGCCAAACCACCCACAGCAACACCGCAGCTAAGACAAGCCGGAGCGATTTTCTCCCCCACTCCCACCGATCGGTCTTGCCTCCAACTGGGGATCCCTGCTGGGCACGCTGCGCCATATCCTCACCTGTTGCCGACACTGCTTTTGCTCTCAGCCTGGCATTCTACCGTTGCTGGCGGCAAGCGTTGCTGCAAGAGAAGAGAATGCAAAGGTCAAACGGCCAGGAACCGGCTGCATCCCCCTCCTACCTGGGAACGACGGCCTCAAAGCGGATGGCCCCGGCAGTGCCAGATCCCCCCACATTGACCACCACCACTCCGTTGGAGTTGGTGATGCCGCCGCAGGCCGCTGGCACCACTTGTCCTGGTGGGATGAAAGCTCCCCCATCCCCATCAACTGCATCGCTCAGAGCCACTGGAGAGCCACCTGCCGGTGTCAAGGACAAGCTGCCCGGCACATAGCCAAGACCAGGGACGAGGGGATCGCACACCGTCAGCGTCGAGCTGGGCGAATCCAGCAGGAAGTAGATGGCAAACTGCACCCGCGCTCCCGGACGTACCGGCTGGTTGACGGCACCTTGCAGGAAGGTTGCTGCCCCGCCCGGCCAAGGGATCCCTGGGTTGTCGTTGGGATCCGTGGGCTCGTCGAAGAACTCACGGATGGGAAGGCCGTTGACGGCACTGATCCGCTTCACCAGCCGGATCCCTTCGCCTGGGGAAGGTGACGGACTAGGCGTTGGCGTCGGCGTTGGCGTCGGCGTCGGGGTCGGCGTTGGCGTCGGTGTCTCCGTCGGGGTCGGCGTCGGC
>NZ_JANSIR010000100.1:1898-2478 GCF_047462155.1 Synechococcus sp. OH2 | reverse complement strand
AGCTTTCCAGAGTTGGGAAGTATAGCGTGGAGCAGATAGTGCAGACTTGTTTACTACATCCTGCTTCCGGAGTTGGTTTGCTAAGTGTTGCTACTGTACCCCTTTATTCCTTAACAGGCTGTACCTATTGTTCGTGAGCTGGGAGCAAAATATAAAAAAGTATAGCGTAAAGAAATCTAATGTACCCCTTGATTCTTGAACAGGCTGTACTTGCGCTCCAAAGCAAAGGGCAAATAGACAGAGCCATATCCTTATTCCAAGTCCTGCTGATGTTGTCGCTGGACCCAGAGCAAGTGTTCTTGCAAAGGTTCCACTAGGGTTTCTGGCAGCATCGTTAACCGGCTCTCCATCCCTTTGCTATGGCGAATCGCCAGTTGCCGTTGGGCAAAATCCACATCTTTAACCCGGAGCTGCTGAGCTTCTGCCAACCTCAAGCCACTGCCATACAGCACCTGCACCACTAAGCGATAGATCCCAGACAGATGCACAATGACAGCCTTGACCTCCTCAGGGGTTAAGACCGTAAGCAAATAGCGTGAGCGCTTGGCTCATACGGCGTCTAGGTTAAGGTCTAGCTCCA
>NZ_JANSIR010000100.1:0-1740 GCF_047462155.1 Synechococcus sp. OH2 | reverse complement strand
CGCCCCCCCCTCCTCCACCGCTAAGTGGGTTAAGAAGGCATTGATCTGCTCGCCACCCATCTCCTTGGGGTGTCGCTTGTTGTGAAACAAGATATATCGACGGATCCGGAGAAGATAAAATTTCTTAGTCTGGTAGGAGTAGTGCTTGACTCGGAGAGCATCACTGACCTGCTCCAAAGGTTGTTGGTGAGGGGGCGCTGGGGTTGGTGGGTAGTAGAGGCGAACAGCGAAAAACTTACATAGTGTAACAAGTTACTGCCCCCGACTGTATGCTAGGCTATCTTCAGCACTCTAAGTCATTGACGGCGGGTGAGTTCAACTGTTAGGAGTCCTTCTGACAAAGTGCCAATTATGAAAAGCAACTATGACCTGACAACAAGAGATGGCTTTCGGAGCGCAATCAAAGATCTCCGTGAAATTCCTGTTCTTGGCCAAATTTATGCTCCGTTCTTTTGGATCGCTGATAAGGTCTTTGATTTTCTAGAACCTGGGAAAGCTGTAGAGAAGCAATCGAAGGTAGCCGTTGACCTAATCAAGGCCGGCAAAGAACACGGGGCAAAACGGATGAAAATTATGATGGATGAGCAGGCAGGCTTCCATCTAGATGTCCCCATTGAGGGGGTAAAAGTGAATGTTGGTGCTGGTAGTAAAGGAAAGGTTTTAATAGATATTGAGTATTCCTAACTCATCGCTGCAGGCGCGACGGCCCTGACGGGCCGCGGACTGAGCTCAAACGTTACCCCACTTGGGAGAACGCAGATGCAGCAACAAGACCGTTTCCGTGGGTGTCTTCTCGGTCTTGCCGTTGGGGATGCTATCGGCACTACCGTTGAGTTTCGTCCACGGGGAAGCTTTACACCGCTGACGGATATGGTTGGCGGAGGTCCATTCCATCTCCGTGCAGGCCAGTGGACTGATGATACTTCGATGGCGCTTTGCCTAGCAACCAGCCTTGTTGAGTGCAACGGGTTCGACGCTCATGATCAAATGAGGCGTTATTGCAAGTGGGCCGAGACGGGTTACTTGAGCAGTACTGGGACATGCTTCGACATAGGTTCTACGACCGCCTCTGCATTGCGCAGGTTTCGCCAGACAGGAAACCCCTTTGCCGGGTCAAGCGATCCGCGCTCAGCCGGCAATGGGTGCATAACGCGGTTAGCGCCGATTCCTATGTTCTTCTTCCCGAACCTGGAAGCAGCAGAACGATTTGCAGCGGAGAGTTCCCGAATTACTCACGGTGCGGCGGAATGCCTAGATGCTTGTCGTCTTTTGGCGCGGATCATTTGTCGGGCATTATCTGGCAGCTCAAAGGATGAGGTTGCCCTGGGTGACAGCCAGACATTCGTGGGGGCCGAGAAGATCGTTGCGATTGCCCGCGGAGCCTACCGTCAAAAGCTGGAAGATGAGATACGAGGCTCCGGGTATGTGGTGGACAGTCTGGAAGCGGCGATGTGGTGTTTTGTTCGTTCCCACAGTTTTGAGGAAGCGGTTCTCATGGCGGCAAATCTAGGCAACGATGCCGACACAACCGCTGCGGTATGTGGGCAAGTGGCAGGAGCGTACTATGGTGTACAAGGAATTCCTGTCGCCTGGCTAGAACGGCTTGCGTTACATTTGGAGATTGCGGAGCTCGCTGACCGGCTGTACAGCGCGAGCAAGAAGAGAGCGGCATACCGTTATGTTGCCAGCCCTAATACAGCCTGTTAAGGAATCAAGGGGTACAGTAGCAACACTTAGCAA
>NZ_JANSIR010000099.1:12650-14294 GCF_047462155.1 Synechococcus sp. OH2 | reverse complement strand
TAAAGCGGATGGGGAACCCCCACCCGCCTGCGCGGTGGGGTAGTTCATGAGAGACAGAGGTTGCCGGCGGGATAAACTGAGATGCAGACAGGTGATTTTTGAACCTGACCTTTGCCCTGGTTCTCCCGCTCTGGTGGTTCTGATAAACAAAAACGATGATGTCCTCCCGCTCCTCTTGGATCTCAGGCGTCGCCGCTGCAGGGAGCGGGCTCCTGGTTTGCGCGGTGGTGGCGGGGCTGTTGGATCAGATTTTGCCCACGCTGCCCAAGGTTTCCCTGTCCTTGGCCGGGATCCCTGGCTTGTTGGTCGGGCTCGGATCCGCCTACGGAGTTTGGTGGGTAACCCAGATGGCCTTGCAATCCCCTTCCTGGGCCGATTTCCGAAAATCCCTGTTGGAGGCCGTGTCTCCCTTCGATCCCGCCGACCACGGTGGCAGGCCCGCGGGGGATTCGCGCCTTTGGCAATTAGCGCAGGAGATCCGCCAAACCCAGCTCCGCCACCAAAAGATTCTCGACCGAATTAAGCAGCAGCTGAAAGCCGAAATCCAGATCTGCGAGCGTGTCCAGGCACAACTGCGCAGCGAGCAGCAGCAGTGTCGGGTTCTCCAGGAGCAGGTGCAACAGTTGCAACAGCACCTGCAAAACCTCCAAACCTCATCCCCTTCCCCCCAACTCAAGCCCGAGCGAGAGCAAGCGCTGCGCCACAAGCTGCGCCAGCTTCAATCCCAAGTCACCACCCTGAGGATAGAACTGGAACGCCAAGGGATCCAACTGCAGCAGTCGGAAGCCGAGCGGGCCCAACTCCAGCAGCAGCAGCAAAAACTTAAGCGCCTCCTGCATCGCACAAAATCCGAAAACCAAAAGCTGCGCTCCCAACAGGAGCAATGGGCCCGGCAACTGGAGCAATCCCAACAGGAGTTGCGGACTTTGCAAGAGGCCTACCGCGCCCTGCAGACCCTCTGGGAGATAGGCTCTGGTCTAACCTCCAAGACCCCTCTTTCTGAAATCGCCGCCGCCGAACCCTCTGGCACCTCTGGCTAGCCGCAGCCTCGGCCCACCCGCCGCAAGACAAAAACACTCCCTTCGCTGCCACGGCCAATCCGCAGATCCTCATCCAAATAGGTAATCTCCAGCCAGCCTGTTGGCTCGCGGCGGCGAACGTCGATCTTCACCGCCGGGATCCGTTCGGGATCCCGTTCGAGCAGATAGAGAAAACTCTCGATCTCGTAGCTCATCAACGCCTGGGATCCGAGCAGCAGCCGCTCGAAAATCACCTTGACCCGGCGTTCCGACTCCGGGTAGAAGCGGGCTGCCACCGCCAAAACTCCCCGCGGCAGCCAAGCCTGCAGCCAGCCGGATCCCTGGATCTCCGCCACGTTAAAGACTTGGCCCGCTTGGGCCCGAATGCACTGATAGATCTCACCGGTGGTCAAAAGGGGCAAATTGGCCAACCGCAACAAGTCTGTGCTGGTGGTAAACAGGTTCAGCCAATTTCCCTCCAGCCGTTCTGCGGCAGCCGTTGGGCAAGGGGTGGGGTTGAGGGCTTCCAGGGCGGCAATGTGAGACAAGATCTGGCTTTTTTGGCCGGGCAAGACACGTCGGCCCCGGTCGGTCGTCTCCAGCAGGCGCAACAGGGCCGATTTTT
>NZ_JANSIR010000099.1:8458-12534 GCF_047462155.1 Synechococcus sp. OH2 | reverse complement strand
CAGGCATGGGCTTACCGCAGCAGCACGACCCTATTTTAGGAGTTGGTGGCAGCCGAGTAGGGCAAGGGGGATCCCGGCCCTCAGCCAGTCAGCTCTTCCACCCGCCTGAGCTCTGCCACCTGCTCGTACCCCAGGCCTGCCCGCACCAACAGGGGCTCCGGCCCCGTGAGATCGATGACCGTCGAGACCTGGGCCCGATAGGGAGCCTCGTCATCCAGCACCAGATCCACCTGTTTCTCCAACTGTCGCATTTCCTCGGCGGTAAAGATTCCCCCCTCTTCCCAATCCCCAACAGAGTCAAAACCCACCTCCAAAGAGCCGACGGGATCCCCGCCCAGCTTGGCCGAGGTGGAGACGATGGGGTTGCCTAACTCGGCCAACAGCGCCTGACAGATGGCCGAATCGGGCACGCGGATGCCAGTGGTTTTCCGCTTGGGATCCATGACTAGCTTGGGCACCAGCTTGGTGGCCGGCAGCAGAAACGTAAACGGGCCTGGGATCAGCCGCCGCATCAGTCGATAGGCGGGATCGCTCACCTGGGCATACTGGGCAATTTGGGAAAGCGAAGGGCACAAAAAGGTGAGGGGCTTGTCGTTGGAAAGCCGCTTGAGACGCCTTACCCGCTCCACCGCCTGCTTGTGGGTGACATCGCAGCCAATGGCATAGACCGTATCAGTGGGGTAGAGCATGACCGCCCCTTCCCGCAGAGCGGCTGCAATCCGTTGGATGGAGCGGGCCTGGGGATGCTGCGGATGGAGCTTAAAATACTCGGCCATTCGGGAGAAAAAAGCAAAACCTCAAGACTCAGAGCGGCTGGGGCTTTCCACCACTTCCGCCACTCCCCCAGAACGAGGGGTAGGCGGCACTGGCAGGGATCCCTGCGCTTCCGGCCAATCTTTTAGCTGTTGCATCAGCGCTTGAATATGCAGACGAGGCAAATAGGGCCAGTCGCCTGCTTCCTCCAAATCCTGAAGCACCCGATAGAGCTCTTGGCGGGTGTTGGGCAAAGACTCTCGGAAGGCCCCCTCCAAAATCGTGCGGTGCAGATCCTCCAACAACCGCAGGAGCATCAACAGCTCCAAGCAAGCTCCTGCCCTCGCCTGGGCCGCCTGCTCAATGGCCAACTTGATCTGGCGCAAGTCGGGGGGCAGATCCTCCGCCGAGATATACATAGCCGCTCATCTCTGAGTTTTGGGAAGGCAGGGGCACTCCTATTCTAAGATTCTTCTGCCCCTGGACCGGCTGGATTTTGCTGGCCGCCGCAGGTTGATGGGGATCCGGATCCCGGCCCAGGCACTGCCACACCCGCTGCAACAAGGGCTCCAGCCCCTGCCTGGCAACCGCCGAGATGACTGATACCGGCGCACCGGCAGCCATTGACAGCTGCTGGGTGCGCTCGGCCACCTCCTGGGGCTCAAGGGCATCGATCTTGTTCAAAACCACAATCTGCGGCTTGTCGCTAAGCCCGTGGCCGTAGGCGCGCAGCTCCTGCTGAATGATTTGGTAATCCCTGACGGGATCCGCCGTCGTACCGTCCACCAGGTGGATCAGCACCCGCGTGCGCTCCACATGGCGCAAAAAGTCGTGGCCCAGACCCACCCCTAGGTGCGCCCCCTCGATCAGTCCGGGAATGTCAGCAAACACCACCCCATCCCCGGAGGGATGAGGCACCACTCCCAAATTGGGCTGCAGGGTGGTGAAGGGGTAATCGGCGATCTTGGGCCGGGCGGACGAGACCACCGAGATCAGGGTGGATTTGCCCGCATTGGGCATACCGACGATCCCCACCTCGGCAATGAGCTTCAACTCCAGGCGCAGGCGTCGCCGCTCTCCCGGTTGGCCCCTGGTAAATTGGCGAGGAGCCCGATTGTGGTTGCTGAGAAAATGGGCATTGCCCAGGCCGCCCTTCCCGCCCCGAGCCACCAGCAGCCGATCCCCGGGCTGCACCAGATCCCCCAGCAGCTCGCCGGTCTCTGCGTTGAACACCATCGTGCCGCAGGGCACCCGCACCAGCCGATCCGCACCACTGGCCCCGCTGCAGTGGTTGGGTCCTCCCTTGGCCCCGTGCTCGGCTTTGATCAGCGGCTGGAAGCGAAAGTCCAACAAGGTCTGCAAGCCGGGATCCGCCACCAAGATCACCGAGCCGCCCCGTCCTCCATTGCCCCCCGAAGGCCCGCCGGCGGGCACGTACTTTTCGCGGCGAAAGGCAACAATGCCATCTCCGCCGTTCCCCGCCTGCACTTCAATTTCCGCCTGGTCGATAAAATGCAACCGCCCCTCTCCCAACTCTGGCCATCTCCCTCTAGCTTGGCAGGATCGCCAGGAAGTTTGCCACAAAAGTCGCCCTCTTAAGCTACGATAGTATTTCCCAAGCTATTGCCTGTCCCGCCCGGGAGGGTGAGCGAGTATGGGAGCCGTTCATTACCAAGTTCAACTGCTCTTCTAATTCGCGCCAACTGCTGTTACACCCCTATGAGTCGATTCACCGCTGCTGCCGATGTAGGTTTTACCACCGAGGACTTTGCTGCCCTACTGGACAAGTACGACTATCACTTCAGCCCCGGCGAAATTGTGGCCGGCACGGTATTTTCGGTGGAGCCGCGCGGCGCGTTGATCGATATCGGGGCCAAGACGGCTGCTTTCCTGCCTCTGCAGGAGATGTCCATCAGCCGGGTAGAAGACCCGCACGAGGTGCTGCAGCCGGGAGAGACCCGCGAGTTTTTCATCCTCACCGAAGAAAATGAAGAGGGGCAACTGACCCTCTCCATTCGCCGCATCGAGTACATGCGGGCCTGGGAGCGGGTGCGGCAGCTACAGAAAGAAGACGCCACGGTGCGGGCAACCATTTTTGCTACCAACCGCGGAGGCGCCCTGGTGCGCATTGAGGGATTGCGCGGCTTTATCCCCGGATCCCACATCAGCAGCCGCAAGCCCAAGGAAGAGCTGGTGGGCGAAGAGCTGCCCCTGAAGTTTTTGGAGGTGGACGAAGACCGCAACCGCTTGGTGTTGAGCCATCGCCGCGCTCTGGTGGGGCGGAAGATGAACAAGCTGGAGGTGGGCGAGGTAGTGGTCGGCACAGTGCGTGGCATCAAGCCTTACGGTGCCTTCATAGACATTGGCGGCGTCTCCGGCTTGCTGCACATTTCCGAGATCTCCCACGAACATGTTGACACGCCCCACAGCGTCTTCAACGTCAACGACGAAGTGAAGGTGATGATCATCGACCTAGACGCAGAACGGGGTCGGATCTCGCTGTCCACCAAGCAACTGGAGCCCAATCCCGGCGACATGCTGCGGGATCCCAAGTTGGTTTACGAAAAAGCAGAAGAAATGGCGGCCAAGTACCGCGAGCAACTGCGGGCTGCTAAGCAAGGACAAGCCGAAGAGGCGCCGCTAGAGGTGTCGGAAGAGGAGCTGGAATACGCGACTGCAGCGGTGGAGTAAAGCCATCTTGCGGAGAGCGGTCGGCAGCCAAGGGTTGCCGGTCTGTCTCTCCCTTAGCCTACCTGGGATCCCTGGCTAGGAGGGGTGTCGGGTGATGGTGCAGCGGCGGTGACAGGTTGCTTGTCCATGAGCATTTGTGGCTACCTCTACACGCCTGCCCATGCCCCTTGGCCAGACCAGGAGCTGGTCTGGTTGAAAGCACACGGGGCCGCTCCCATCTGGCACGACTGGGGATCCCGCGCCCACCTGGAAGAGCTGTTGCAGGGCATCGCCGCCGGATCGGTGCAGCAGGTGCTGCTGGTGCGCCTGGCGGATCTGGGGGATCGAGCGGAGGAAGTCCACCAACGGCTGTTGCAGATCCAACAGGCAGGGATCCAACTGAGCCTGGTAACCCAATCCGGCCTACACACCCCCAGCGAGGCTGCCGACTGGATCCCGCTGCTGGCCGAGATCCCCCATCAATTGCAAAGCCGCCGCCTCTGCCACAGCCAGGCCCGCAACCGCCTGGCGGGCAAGCCTCCCCCCGGCCCGGCTCCCTTTGGCTATCGCCGCGAAGGGGAGCGCTACGTGCTGGATCGCCGCCAGGCCCCTGTTGTTCAGGATTTTTTCCAGCACTTTCTTCTCTACGGATC
>NZ_JANSIR010000099.1:1440-8227 GCF_047462155.1 Synechococcus sp. OH2 | reverse complement strand
CCCCGCCCTCCTCAGCCGCACCGAGGCCGCCCAGATCGATCGCTGGCTCAAACGCAACCAAAGGATCCCACGCCGCAGCGCCAGCGCCCCCCGCGCTCTGGCTGGCCTCGTCCATTGCCGTACCTGTGGCAGCCTTCTGCGCATTGTGCAAACCACCCCCGGCAAGGCCAAGAGGAACGGCTCCTCCTACCTCTACCTGCGTTGCCAAACCTGTCGCTACAGCCTCCACTACGCCCAAGTCCTGCAGGAGGTGATCCGCCAGGTCTGCGAGCAGCTCCCCCACCGTGCCCAAAACCTGGATCGGCAGGCCCTGGACCAAACCCGCCAACAGCTCCAAGCCCAGATCCAGGCCAACAGCGAGCGGCTGCGGCAACTGGAGGCGCTGCAGCAATCTGGACTGATGGATGAGCCCTCCCTGGCCCAGCGCTGCTACCAACTGCGGGCGGAAACGGCCCGTTTGGCCCAAAAGCTGGAACAGCTCCCTCCCGCCAACTTCCTCCAGATCGCCCAAACTCTCTCCATCCTGCCCTTCTGGCAAGACCTCAGCGAGAGCGAGCGCCGCGCCTACCTGCGGGAATTCCTGCGCAGGGTTGAGGTGGATTCTACAGGGGCCGTGCAGATTGCCTTTGCCTTCGATCCCTGAGATCCCTTTTGAAGTTGGGGATTCCGCGTCTCCTCTGGCCATTGAGACCATTCTTGAGACTCTCCCTCAAAGCGGGAAAAGGGATCCCGCCGGCAGTCTCCAGCGAGTTGACGGGAGCAGCGCTTGTCAAAGCCAGGGAGAGATGAATGATTTGTTTTTGATCTGCTTTTACGAAAAAACAAAAAACAAAAGCTGGAAAAAAGACGAAAATCGGCTCGAAGAATCTCTTGGACGAGGATTTGTCCGTCTGGCGATTTAAGAAATTGCTTTAACTTGTTTTAGGCTTGCCTTAATTCTTCTCAACACTTCTCAGGGAGTGGGTTAGCTGCCGATAATGGCCCTTGTCAGGCTTGTGGAGGAACGTGCTGTGAAGTTGGCAGTTTACGGGAAGGGTGGGATCGGCAAGTCCACCACCAGTTGCAACCTCTCGGTGGCCTTGGCCCGGCGGGGCAAGAAGGTGTTGCAAATTGGCTGTGACCCCAAGCACGACAGCACCTTCACCCTGACTGGTTTTCTCATCCCCACCATCATCGATACCCTGGAAGCCAAGGGCTACCACTACGAAGACATCTACCCCGAGGATGTGATCTACCGCGGCTACGGCGGCGTAGATTGCGTCGAGGCGGGAGGGCCGCCGGCAGGGGCCGGCTGTGGCGGCTATGTGGTGGGAGAAACCGTCAAACTCCTGAAGGAGCTGAACGCCTTTGACGAGTACGACGTCATCCTCTTCGACGTGCTGGGGGACGTGGTGTGCGGCGGCTTTGCTGCCCCCCTCAACTACGCCGACTACTGTGTGATCGTTACTGACAACGGCTTTGACGCCCTGTTTGCCGCCAATCGCATTGCCGCCTCGGTGCGAGAAAAAGCCAAAACCCGCAAGCTGCGCCTGGCCGGCCTAGTCGGCAACCGCACCAGCAAGCGGGATCTCATCGACCAATACGTCTCGGCAGTGCCCATGCCCGTGCTCGAGGTGCTGCCACTGGTCGAGGACATTCGCATTTCGCGGGTCAAGGGCAAAACCCTCTTCGAGATGGCAGAGACGGATCCCAGCCTGGAGCCCGTCTGCCAGTACTACCTGAACATCGCCGACGAGCTGCTGGCCCGCCCGGAAGGGATCGTGCCCCGGCCTGCTGAGGATCGGGAGCTGTTTGCCCTGCTGTCGGACTTTTACAACGCCCCGGCACGGGAGCCGGCGCTGGTGTAAGGGATCCCAAACCTGCCAGCTTGCCGGTGTGTCTAAAAGTGAAGCAATTGTTTCGGAAAACCGTCGCAAACCTTATCAATTTGTTGTCTGTCCCGCTTTCCGCCCCAAGATGGATTGTGCAGGAGATCCATCTTGAGGACATGGCAGAGGAGTTGGATATGCAAGCACAAGTGCAACCCACCGTGGTGATTACTGGAGCCTCTTCGGGCGTTGGCCTGTACGCGGCTTTGGCTTTGGCCAAGCGGGGCTGGCACGTGGTGATGGCCTGTCGGGATCTGGACAAAGGCCAGCGGATGGCTCAGCAGGTGGGGATCCCGCAGGGCAGCTACACCCTGATGCCGATCGATCTGGCCAGCTTGGCCAGTGTGCGGCAATTTGTCGAACAATTTCGCCAGTCGGGCCGCTCTCTGGATGCCCTGGTGTGCAACGCCGCCATCTACATGCCCTTGCTTAAGCAGCCCTTGCGCAGCCCGGAGGGCTATGAGCTGACCATGGCCACCAACCATCTGGGGCACTTCCTGCTCTGCCACCTGATGCTGGAGGATCTGAAGCGCTCCACCTATCCGGATCGGCGGCTGGTGATCCTGGGCACGGTTACCCACAACCCCAAGGAGCTGGGGGGCAAGATCCCACCCCAACCCCACCTGGGGGATCTGCGGGGCTTTGCCCAGGGCTTCAAGGAACCGATCAGCATGGCCGATGGCGGCAAGTTCGATCCCGTCAAAGCCTACAAAGACAGCAAAGTTTGCAACATCCTCACCATGCGGGAGCTGCACCGCCGCTTCCACGAGAGCACCGGCATCACGTTTCTCTCCCTCTACCCGGGCTGTGTGGCGGAAACGGCCCTCTTCCGCCATCACTATCCCCTCTTCCAAAAGCTGTTCCCCTGGTTTCAGAAAAACATCACCGGCGGCTACGTCTCCCAAGAGCTGGCCGGCGAGCGGGTGGCCCAGGTGGTGGCGGATCCGGAGTTTCGCCAGTCGGGATTCTACTGGAGCTGGGGCAACCGGCAACGGAAAAATGCCAAGCCCTTTAACCAAGAAGTCTCGGACGAGGCGGGGGATGCGGCCAAGGCCAAGCTGCTCTGGGATCTGAGCGAGAAATTGGTGGGCGTGCCCCAATTGGTCGCCCCCTAGCTTGACAAACCCTTTTCTAGGAGCCGACGATGACTGCTGCTGTGGATGCTTCCAATACCCTCCACTTTCAATGCGAGACCGGCAACTACCACACCTTCTGCCCGATTAGTTGCGTGGCTTGGCTCTACCCCAAAATCGAAGACAGCTTCTTTTTGGTGATCGGCACCAAAACCTGTGGCTACTTTTTGCAAAATGCCATGGGGGTGATGATCTTTGCCGAGCCGCGCTATGCCATGGCCGAGCTGGAAGAGGGGGACATCAGCGCCAAGCTCAACGACTACGAGGAGCTGAAGCGGCTGTGCCTGCAAATCCAGCGGGATCGCAATCCCAGCGTCATCGTCTGGATCGGCACCTGCACCACCGAGATCATCAAGATGGATCTAGAGGGCCTAGCCCAGAAGCTGGAAGGGGAGATCGGGATCCCGATTGTGGTGGCGCGGGCCAATGGCCTCGACTACGCCTTTACCCAGGGGGAAGACACGGTTTTGGCCTCTATGGCCCAGCGCTGCCCGGAGCAGGTGCAGGAAGAAGAGCGGGAGACGCGGGGTGGCCTGCAGGCTCTTTTCTACGGGCTGCGCCCCGGCAAAAAGAAAGAGGAAGAAGGCTTCCCCAAACATCCCCCCTTGGTGATCTTCGGCTCCGTGCCGGATCCGGTGGTAACCCAACTCACCCTGGAGCTGAAAAAGTACGGGATCCGCGTCTCCGGCTGGCTGCCGGCCAAGCGCTACGAGGAGCTGCCGGCCATCGAGCCGGGCACCTATGTGGTGGGGGTAAATCCTTTCCTCAGCCGCACCGCCACCACGCTGGTGCGCCGCAAAAAGGCCAAGCTCATCACCGCTCCTTTTCCCATCGGGCCGGATGGCACCCGCGCCTGGATCGAGGCCATCGCCGGCGAGCTGGGGATCCCGACTCAAGGCCTGGCAGAGCGGGAAGGGGAAGTGTGGCGTCACCCCCAGGTTCAGGAGTACCTGGGCCTGCTGCGGGGCAAGAGCGTCTTCTTCATGGGGGATAACCTGCTGGAGATCTCCCTGGCCCGCTTCCTGGTGCGCTGCGGTATGACGGTGCAGGAAATCGGGATCCCTTACCTCGACAAGCGCTACCAGGCCGCCGAGCTGGCCCTCCTGGAGCGCACCTGCGAGGAGAGGGGGGTGCCCAAGCCCACCATTGTCGAGAAGCCGGATAACTACAACCAACTGCAGCGCATCAAAGCCCTGCAGCCGGATCTGGTAATCACGGGCATGGCCCACGCCAACCCCCTCGAAGCCCGTGGCGTCACCACCAAGTGGTCGGTGGAGTTTACCTTTGCCCAGATCCACGGCTTCGGCAACACCCAGGCGCTGCTGGAGCTGGTCACCCGCCCACTGCGGCGCAACGCCGCCCTCAAAGGCTTGGGCTGGGAACAGTTGGTGGGGGAAAAAGCCCTGAGCTAACTTTCTGGCTCCTCGTTGTCGAAGAGCAGGCCATCCAGGTGATCCGGCAGTTGCTGCCGGTCGATCCAGACCATGCCGGCCAAAATTGCCTCGGCCTCATTGTGGAAGTAGCCGTAGGCTGGGGCGGCAAACTCCACCGAGCCATCCTGACGTAGCCGCTGACAGCAAAAAATGAACCCCTTGTCGGTGGTTTGGGTGGTGATGCGCCAGTTGCGGTGGATGTGCTCGGCCATGATCCCAGTGCAGATCACCCTCACCCCCAACCCCTCTCCCAAGGGGAGAGGGGAGAAGAAACCCTAGAGCGTGCGCAGCACCTCTCGCGCCGCCTCGAGGGTTCTCTCCACATCGGCTTCGGTGTGGGCCAAGGAAGTGAAGCCGGCCTCGAATTGCGAGGGCGCCAGATACACCCCCCGCTCCAGCATGCCGCGGTGGAAGCGGGCAAACTTTTGCAAGTCCGAGCGCTTGGCCTCCTCGTAGTTGCGCACTGGGCCAGCCGTGAAGAAGAAGCCGAACATGCCGGGCAAATGGCCCCCACACATCTCGTGCCCGGTCTCTTGCGCAATCTGCAGCAGCCCCGTCGCCAGCTTCTCGGTAATCCGCTCCAGATACTCATAGGTACCGGGGCGACGCAAAATATCGAGGGTGTGGATCCCGGCCGTCATGGCCAGGGGGTTGCCGGAGAGGGTGCCCGCCTGGTACATTGGCCCCGCCGGCGCCACCATTTCCATAATCTCCCGCCGACCGCCGTAGGCCCCCACCGGCAGGCCGCCGCCGATCACCTTGCCCAGGGTGGTTAAATCGGGGATGACACCAAACTTGGCCTGCACACCGCCGTAGCTGATGCGAAAGCCGGTCATCACCTCGTCAAACACCAGCAGGGCGCCATACTTCTGCGTCAGCTCCCGCAAACCCTCCAAAAAGCCCGGCTGCGGCGGAATGAAGCCGGCATTGCCCACCACCGGCTCTAGGATCACGCCCGCAATGGAGTCGGGATGCTGCTCAAACAGAGCCTTGACTGCCTCTAGATCGTTGTAGGGGGCGGTCAGCGTGGCACTGGTAGCGGCCTTAGGTACCCCCGGCGAATCCGGCAGGCCCAGCGTGGCCACCCCTGAGCCGGCCTTGACCAAAAACATGTCCGCATGGCCGTGGTAGCAGCCCTCGAACTTGATCACCTTTTCCCGCCCCGTGTAGGCCCGCATCAGGCGCAGCGCCGCCATACAAGCTTCGGTGCCGGAGTTAACAAAGCGCACCATCTCCACGCTGGGCACCGCCTCGATCACCCGCTCGGCCAGCTCGTTTTCCAAAACGCAAGGGGCGCCAAAGCTGGTGCCTTTCTCCAAAGCTCGGTGCAGAGCCTCGATCACCTCGGGATGGGCGTGGCCGACAATCGCCGGCCCCCAACTGCCGATGTAGTCGATGTACTGGTTGCCGTCCACATCCCAGGCGTAGGCTCCTGAGACGCGGTCAAACACGACGGGATCCCCGCCCACCGACTTAAAGGCGCGCACCGGAGAGCTAACGCCCCCCGGCATAAGCTGCTGCGCCCGTGCAAAGATCTGCTTGGAGCGGCTGGTATTAAACGAGCGAGTAGGGAGAGTGCTGGTCATACTCGGAGCTGTTCAACCCGTCTTTTTAGACTAGCAGGCAAAGAGACTTGCTGGTGGGCTGCTGCCCTCTCTTTTGTTTTAGCTAGTGGGGGTACAGGGGTGGATAAGCTCCGCACTGTACCTGCAAGGTTAGCGTCGGGATACAGCCACCCCCGCAAGGATGTGTTACAACAGTCGTGGTTATACAAAGCGGCGTTGCCGGAATCTGGTACAACCGCGCGGTAGGACATCCCGTGTCTGCTCGTGGAGAGACTACAAGACCCCGTTGAAGTGAGAGGTCTATTCCCCATGCGTTAGCACGAGGGTCAGGAGTGTGTCACTTACTTGGGCTTCCTTCTGGAGGATCCACCCACCGCCCATCGGCTTTGATGAGCTCAATCAGCGCCTGGACGCCCTCCGACTCCGGCACCTTCTTTACCTCCTCCTTGCCGCGGTAGAGGGAGATGTAGCCGGGGGTTTTCCCCACATAGCCGTAGTCGGCGTCAGCCATCTCCCCCGGCCCGTTGACAATGCAGCCCATGACGGCAATGTCGAGGCCCACCAAGTGCTGGGTTGCAGCCCGCACTTTCTGCAGTACTTCCTCCAAGTTAAACAGGGTGCGGCCACAGGAGGGGCAGGCCACATATTCCACCATGGTCTTGCGCAGGTTGAGGGCCTGCAAGATGCCGTAGGCCACCGGGATCTCTTTTTCCGGCGCTTCGGTTAGGGAAACCCGAATGGTGTCACCGATCCCCTCGGCCAGCAGCGTCCCGATCCCCACTGCCGAT
>NZ_JANSIR010000099.1:0-1281 GCF_047462155.1 Synechococcus sp. OH2 | reverse complement strand
AAGGGGTAGTTCAGGCCCAAGGCATCGAAGCGGCGGGCGGCCAGCCGGTAAGCAGCCAACATCACCTGCGGACGGGAAGCTTTGAAGGAGAGAACCACGTTGTGGAAGTCTTGCTCGGCGCAAATCTCGGCATATTCTAGGGCCGACTCCACCATGCCCTCGGGAGTATCTCCATAGATGAAGAGCATGCGCTCCGCCAGGGATCCGTGGTTGACACCGATGCGCAGGGCTTTGTTCTGGGCTTTGAGGGTCTGCACCAGGGGGGTGAAGGTTTCGCGGATCTTGTTGCGGATGGCCTCCAGTTCGGCTTGGGTGTACTCGGTGCGACCGGGCTGCGGCTTTTCTAGGACGAAAAGCCCCGGGTTGATGCGCACCTTGTCCACGTACTGGGCAACCTCCAGGGCGATCTTGATGCCGTTGTGGTGTACATCGGCCACCAGCGGCACCGGCCTGTAGGTTTGGATCAGCTTGTCCCGAATCGCCTCCATCGCCTTGGCATGGGCCATGCTGGGAACGGTAACCCGCACGATCTCCGAACCTGCCTCGTGCAGACGACGGATGGCCGCCACCGCTGCCTCGATGTCAAGGGTGTCTTCGTTGATCATGGATTGCACCACCACCGGGTGCTGGCTACCGATCAACACGTTGCCTACGGCTACGGTGCGGGTAGGACGACGGGGGTAGACTGGTTCTGGGTAGGGCTGCTGAGAGGGCGCGTTGGGCCGATCCAGGGTTTGCATGGCTTGCTAAGCGGAAAAGGTCTGCTCTAGCTTGATTGTAGGGTAAACTACCCGGCCCCGACCGCTAAGCGGTACGAGCGGGCTTAAGCGCTACGCGCCGCTGACGCGAATGGTAGCCCTGCAGTTGGCAAGCCAACCACGGACTTCCAGGCCGGTTTACAGCGGCCCCCAAAAGGGCAATCCCGTTAGCACCGTTCAAATCTGCATCCCCTCCCCAGCCACAAGCCGAGTTGACACAGCGAAAATGCTTCCCTTCCCGCCGCCCAATCCACAAACACCGGTGACAAGTTTGCCAAGTGTAGGCAGGCGGTACTACCACCACCTCCACCCCCGCTCTTGCTGCCTTGTAGTGCACAAACTGTCTCCACTGGGAGAACGCCCAACTGTTTGACCGCCGCCGCTCCGTCTTGCTGCGCGGCTGTTGGTTGGTATGTTCTCTCATCCCAGTCCAGTCCTCCAAGGCAATGAGGCTGCAGGTAGCTTTGGCCCTAGCAACAATCGCTAAGGACTCCGTCCCGCTGACGCGAGTGGCGATGCGGTG
>NZ_JANSIR010000098.1:0-546 GCF_047462155.1 Synechococcus sp. OH2 | reverse complement strand
TCCTTCCTCTTAAAACCTGTACCCTATTTTAAATTAACAGGCTGTAACTGAAGTTACAAGGAGTTAACAGAACGCTGAGGATATCTAAAAAGATATTGCAAGTAACTTTCTTCTTCTAGAAAAGCTCTTACCCATCAAGTAAAGTTGATCTGAAAATTGATGGGGCCTAGGTTGACTTCGTGCCCCGTTTTTCATGTTGTCGCTTCCATGTAGGGAAGAGGAGTTAACGGAATGGCTTAGAAAAGAGCTCTCTGCTCCTTGAGCTTTTGTCTGATAAAGCTTCTCAAGTGACCTAGATTTGCCGGAGGATGGTCTCTCAGTAGACCTCCAGAAGGGGAATCTGGGATCGGCTTGGTTCTTAGTTTGTCTTGAGACATCACATCCAAAAAGATTGCAAGAGAAAAGGAGACGGCATGTCTGTTCAATCTGCTGCACCCAATACCTTAGAACTGCCGCAAATGAACTTAAGGCAAGATTCGGCCCAAGTTCCGCCCCAGATTACAGCCTGTTAATTTAAAATAGGGTACAGGTTTTAAGAGGAAGGAG
>NZ_JANSIR010000097.1:0-3255 GCF_047462155.1 Synechococcus sp. OH2 | reverse complement strand
CCAGAACGGGATCAAAGTTTTCCGCCATCCCTAACCTCAAGTTAACCTTCCAACTACCTGCTGCTGCATAAGCCATAGGCCCGGTCAGTTTTGGCAATTACTTCAGCTCGGTAAGCTTCCAGCCCCCAAATCGACCACCAAAATCAGGGATCCCGTAGCCCAAAGCAGCCGCTATCTGTTGGATCCCTGGGGAGCTAATGGTTTTGGTAGGGCTGCTACATCCCGCCAGAAGACCAGGACTGAGAACTTAGGAGGGGGAGGAGGGGAAAAACGAAGAGGGGCTGTCGACTTCGATGGGGCCCAGCCCTCTTTTTTGCACCAGCGTTCGCAGCTCCTGCACAAGCTGTTGGTCTTGGGAGGCTGTGCGCGCCCCGGACTCGGCAGCCCATGCTTTTAAGTCCTGAATCTGGTCGCGGGCGATGGCGGCCAGAGGAACGGTTTGGCGAATGGCGCTAAGGATGTCCTCCTGGGTAAACTCGCGGGGTGGATCCTGGTTGAAGGCCATGTGCATGGCATCGTAGATGGTCTGTTCAATTTCCGCCCCGCTGAAATCTTCGCTGGCCATGGCCAGCTCAGGGTAGGAGAAATCCCGCACGCGGTTGGGCCGCAGCCGCTGGATGTGGACTTGGAAGATCTCCTCCCGCTCCCGCTGGTTGGGCAAATTGACAAAGAAAATCTCATCAAACCGGCCTTTGCGCAGCAACTCAGCCGGCAAGATGCGGACATTATTGGCGGTGGCAACAATAAAAACGGGTTTGGTTTTTTCCTGCATCCAGGTAATTAGGCTGCCGAAGACCCGCTTGCTGGTGCCCGAATCTCCTGAAAACTCGCTGTTGACGCCGCCAAAGGCCTTATCCAACTCATCAATCCACAAAACACAGGGGGCCATAGCTTCGGCAATTTGGATCATCTGGCGCACGCGGCTTTCACTTTCGCCGACGATCCCGCCGAAGAGTCGCCCCACATCCAGCCGGAGCAAGGGCATGCGCCACTCGCGGGCTATGGTTTTGGCACAGAGGGACTTGCCGGTACCCTGAATCCCGGCCAGCAAAATGCCCTTGGGGCTGGGCAAGCCATAGTCGCGGGCCTGGGCACTAAAGCTGTTGCGGCGCTGGCGAATCCAGGCTTTGAGGTTTTCCAGGCCGCCGACATTTTGCAGGGTCTCGGAGGGGTTGTAAAACTCCAGGATTTCTGTCTGGCGGATGTATTGCTTTTTCTCTTCCAGAACCAGGTCGATATCGCCCTCGCTGACCTTGCCTTTGGCGGCTAGGGCGCGGGCCAGGATCCGCTCAATGCGCTGCCGGGTCAGCCCTTGACAGGCTCGAACCAGTTGTTCCCGCGCTGGGCCGCTTAGCTCCAGTTGACGGGCAGGGATCGCGCGGGTAACGATCCGCTCAATTTCGTCGATGCTGGGCAGGGGAAAATCATAGACTACAATTTCCTCGCGCAGCTCGGCAGGGACAACGGCTTCTTGGCCCAGGAGGATGATGGACTTGCGGCTGTGGCGGCCCTCTCTGGCCAAGGTTTTTAGGTAGCGGATAACGGGATAGTTATCTGAGCGTTCTGGATTTCTCAGGGTGGGGTTTAGATCCTTGAGAACACAAATAACCGCCTCGTCCTCTTTGATAGCGCCGATGCGGCCCAGAGCAGGCATCAATTGACCTTTGTTTTGGCCGTTGTCTGACCAGCCAGAGACGATATCCCAGATTAGGAGTTTGCGCTTGGGTTTGAGAGAATCGGCCAGAACTTGTAGCAGCTCCTCTGCTGGGGCTTCTTCGGGAGTAACTAGGTAGATCAAAGGGTAGCGAGCGCGAACCACCAAGTCCAGCAGCGTGAGAATGTCTTGGTGATTGCTGGCAAAGGCGAGATCTAAGGAACTCATGGATCTAGCTGCTAGCTGTAGGTAGTCTAGCAAAGGGATCTGCCTAGGGATGGACAGTTCCGTCGGGGAGGATGGCCCCGCTCAAGTCGACAAATCGATCCCAGCCGGGACTTAGTTTTGCGCCCTTTAGGTTTGCTCCTTTGAGAGAAACGTTCAGCAAGTCTGCCTCCTGCAGGTCTGCCCCGCTCAGGTCGGCTCCTTCCAGGTTTGCCCCCCTCAGGTCTGCTGCCCTTAAGTCAGCCCCGCTGAGGTTTTTCACATCAGCCTGGCCGTTAACAATCTCCCAGACCAGCCGCCACTTGGGATCCATCTGCGTTTCGGCAGAGACTAGGGATCCCTCTAGACTGACCCGGCTCAAGTCGGCCCCGCTCAAGTTGGCTCCGCTGAGATCAGCCTGGCTCAGGTCAGCCCCGCTCAAGTTGGCTCCGTTGAGGTTGGCTGCTCTCAAGTTAGCCTGCTTCAAATTGGCCCCCCTCAGGTTGGCTCCGCTGAGGTTGGCCCCACTGAGGTCTAATCCTCTCAGATAGGTCTGGGCCAAGCTGGCCTCGCTTAGATCGACCCCTCGCAGATATGTTTCGTTTAGGTCAGCTCCGCTCAGGTTGGATCCTCTCAGACATGCCTGACGTATCCGGCTCAGGTTAACCCCCCTCAAGTTGGCTTGCCTGAGGTTGACCCCCTCCAGGTTAGCTTCACTCAGATCGGCTTCGGTTAAGTTGGCGTTGTCCAGGTTCGCTCCCCTTAAGTAGGCTCGGCTTAGGTTTGCGGAGCGCAAATCGGCCCCCTCTAAGTCGGCCTCGCCTAGGTATGCTGCACTCAGGTTTGCGCGGCTTAGCTTGGCCCTGCTCAGGCGTGCTGCTTTCAAGTTTGCCCGGCTTAGGTTGGCCCCCTCTAGGTATACCTCGCTCAGGTTAGCCCAGCTCAGATCAGCTCGGCTCAGGTCAGCCTGGTACAGATAGGCTGCTCCCCCCCTCTCTCCTTTCCCTAGGTCGGCTCCCCTCAAGTCTGCCCCACTTAAGTCAGGCCTACTTAGACTGGCTCCCCTCAGGTCAGCCCAGCGGAAGTCTCGCTCTCCGGCTCTGTATCTGGCTTGGATATCTTCGACTTTACGGAGAGGAAGCGGATGCGCTTTTGCTACCTGCACAAGCTCCGGATCCGCTGACTCCAGCAGTGTTTTCCAGGCTGCAAATTGAACTTTCCAAGCCAAACCTTTTTGCATGACGGTTTGGATAACAAGTTGAACCCCTTTTTCGCCATATTGGAGCGCTTCCTCAATCGCTCGGATTCGCACTTCCAGATCGGGACTGGCTAGGTCTTGCTCAATAGCCACCAAGCCTCCCATGACCGGATCGGAGCCGGCCAATTGCTGCCCACCC
>NZ_JANSIR010000096.1:24230-32112 GCF_047462155.1 Synechococcus sp. OH2 | reverse complement strand
ATCCTGCTTCCGGAGTTGGTTTGCTAAGTGTTGCTACTGTACCCCTTGGTTCTTTAACAGGCTGTATCTCCTCCTCCGACAGCAAGCCCGTTGACACAGCAGAGTAGCTTGGTAGCCCCGTACTCAGCGCGCCGTGCCGCTAGCGCGAGTAGTGCGGAGCAGAAAACCCTTCGAGCGACTTGAGTTGCTTGCTAAGGCTACAATTGCTCCTAGGCAAGCACCTACCCCGGTGAAAGACCCGGACAGTGCCAAAAGCCAGTAAGTAAGCGGAACCTTGAGACTGGGTCCCAAGGAACCGTCTAGGGGCGTCTTGACAGCGCCTTTGCGAGTCCGTCTGTGGGCTGCGTAAGAATCCCCCGACTTTAGTCGGTGGGAGTGTCAACTTGTATCCATCTCAGGACACGTGGCTATGTACAACAATCGTCGCGGTTTTCTGCGTTGGCTGGCGCTTGGTTTTGGCTCGCTGGTGGGCCTGTTGCCTGCCTCGGCTCAGCGCCGTTTTAACCGTGCCATTGCCCAGGGTGCTGCTTCGGGCCCCAAAGGGGCTGAGCCGGAGTTCGTTAAAGTGGCAACACTGGAAGATCTCAAAGAAGGCCCCTTCAAGGTAGAAGACGCCTTTGGGAAGAACACCGCCACCCTTTGGTTGGTCGGGGATCCTCAAAAGTCAGACTCGCTGCTGGCTCTGGATGCAGCCTGTCCCCATGCCGGCTGCGACGTAGACTGGCGGGGGGAGAACTTCGTCTGCCCCTGTCATGGCTCAGCTTTTGCCGCCGATGGCAGCCGTACCCGTGGACCAGCCAAGGCCGACCTAACCGCCTACAAAGTTAAGGTGGAGAAAGGGGAAATCTTCGTGGCCAGAACCTGACCTTGTCCCCCAGAGTTAACCAAACTAGCCAGCAAGGGGTCGAGCCTGCAAGGCTGCCCATGATTTGTCCCCAGCGCTTCTTGTTTGTCTCCACCCCCGTTGGGCCTCTGGGATCGGGGGGTGGGGGCGGGGTAGAGCTCAACCTTGTCAACTTGGCGCGTAGCCTGCTGGAGAGGAGAGCCGAGGTGTGCGTGCTAGCCCCCGAGGGATCCCACAGTGCCGACTTGCCAGAGGGAGTTATCGAGACAGTTACAGGCCTCCCCCCGCCCTATGCCCAAAGCCAGCGCCGCGACCAGCCGGTCTGTCTCTCCACCCCTTCCCTAGTGGCCAACCTATGGCAGCGGGCTGCCCAATTGCAGGATCAGTTCGAGCTCATCGTGAACTGGAGCTACGACTGGCTCTCCTTCTACCTGACGGATTTTTTCCGCACCCCCCTGGCCCATATTGTCAGCATGGGATCCCTTAGCGACGCCATCGATCAGGCCCTGGAGCACATTGCCTACCGCTACCCAGGCCGGCTGGCAGTGCACTCGCGGGCGCAAGCCCAGACCTTTGCCTTTGCCCGCGCCCAGATGGCGGCGGGGCGGGATCCCTTTGTCTATTTGCCCTGCGGCGTCGACCTCAGCCGCTACGACTTTGTGGCGGAGGGAAACGGATCCCTGTGTTGGGTTGGCCGCATTGCCCCAGAAAAGGGCCTGGAAGACTGCGCCGCCCTGGCCGAGAAGACGGGAAGGCCGGTACTGCTCCTGGGCCACCTGCAAGACCCAGCCTACTGGCAGCAGATTCAAAAACGGTACCCACGGGCCCAATTGGATTACCGGGGTTTTTTGCCCACTTCCCAGATGCAGCAGCTCTTGGGCCAATGTTCCGCCTTGATCATGACGCCCAAGTGGGTGGAAGCCTTTGGCCTGGTGGCAGTGGAAGCCTTGGCCTGTGGCGTGCCGGTGATTACCTACCGCCGTGGGGGGCCAGCGGAAATTGTTAGCGATGGCGAGACTGGCTGGGTGGTGGAGCCAGACGACGTGGCGGCCTTGGCAAGGGCTGTAGAACGCCTGGATAGCCTCGACCGCAGCCGCTGCCGACACCAGGTAGAACAGCACTATTCCCTACCGGCCATGACGGAGCGGTTTTTGGCCTGGAGTGAGCAAATTGTCCGGAATCCGATCCCAGCCGCTCGCGAGGGAGGGGACAGGCAATGGTACTATTAACTTGATTTTGGTGCCTGGGGCCGGATGACCAGCCCACTGATGCGAAGCTTCGACTCACGATGGGGAAACCACCATGACGACTGGGAAAGGATCTGTTGCGCTGGTGCGACCAGAGGTTCGTCGGCGGTCACAGGTTCTGGGAACGCAGGTGATTAGCCAAGCCAATGCAGCCCGACTCGGAGTAGTTAGCGAAGTTTGGGCAGATCTGGAAGCCAAGCAAGTGCTGGTGCTGGGGGTGCTGGAGAAAGCCTTTGCCGGATCCCCACGGTTGCTGGACCTACGGCAGGTAACGGCCTTGGGCCAAGATGCCATCCTCATTCCTAGTGATGAAGTTTTCGACGACTTGGACTTGCAAGGCCTAAGTCGAGTGGTTGGCAGCGAGGTGGTTACGGAAGAAGGGATCCGCCTTGGAAAAGTCAAAGATTTCGAATTTAACTCCGTCTCTGGCCTGATCACAGGCCTAATCCTCTCTAACCTCGGCCTTACCTTTTTGCCCGGCTTCATCCTCAGCACCTATTTGCTTTCTGCGGATGAGATCGTCTCAGTTGGCGGCGATCGCCTTATCGTTGCTGATGGCGCCGAAACCCGCCTAGCCCAACTGACCAAGGGAATTTTGGAAACCCTGGGACTGGGTAAGCCCTCTTGGTTACCCGAAACTGGCTTCGCCCCCGCCCTGCCCAGGGCTGTCGATGACTACTCTGCCGTCGAGAAAAACTACGAGGAAGAATACGACGAGGAAGGCGAACAAGAAGACGATTACCCCGAAGAAGAGCCCGAACTCCAGGGCGAAGCAGGGTCTCCCCGTCAGCCCGAGCCTGTTCCTGCTCCTGAACAACCAGAGTGGGAGCAGGAGTACGTCCAGGCAGAAGCCCCCCCTTCCGAGCCAGCTCCTGAGTCTGCCCCCACCCCTCCTAGCTCCCCTCTGGATATCGACCCCTGGGAGAAAAATACTGGGGAGCCAACCTGAGCTGCTGCGCCCGGCTTACCTAGAAACCGCAGGAGCCCTGCCCTGTACCCGTAGGGGTACGTTCGGGAGGAATGCGCCCTGATGATACTGGGAACTCCCCCTGAATTAGAAGAACCCCAGCAACCAGGTCCCAGGCCAACGGCGCAATCCTTGTAACCGGCAGTCAGTCTGGTTGCTGCAGCAATCAAGGCGAAGGGATCCCCTATGCCGGCAGGGCAGCTTCGGCTTCGCCCAAAAAGCGCAAAGCTACTGACAAGAAGGCCTGCGGCGCTTCGATGTGAGGAAAAGCAGCCCCTGGCAGTCGATAGATCGGCACCTCTGGGCGCAAAGCGCGATACCGCTCCGCCTGTTCCAATCCGGTGAGGCGGTTGTTTTCTCCCCAGACCAGAGCCAGCGGCTTGTCCACCACGCGAAAGTCCTCCTGAATGGGCAGGTTAAGCTTGCCGGTCAAAAAAGAACGGGGGGCAAATTGGGCCCCCGCCTGGTGAGCCGCCTGATAGTAGTAATCCACCACCGTCTCATCCAGAGTGTACCCAGGAGAGAACAGGCTCTGCTCCGTAAATAGACGTACACTCCAGGGGGTGGTGATGGCGTTGTAAAAGGCCAGCCCCAAAACCGGCAGGCTGAGGATCCCGTAGATCGCCTCAGCCAAAGGGATCCCTAGCGCCTCGGGGATGAGGCTGTTGTCTCCTAGAGGGGCGATGAGTAGCAGCTTCTGCCAGTGGTGAGGTTGCAGCCGGGCCGAACGCAGCACAAACCCTGCCGAGAGGGAGTTGGCGATGGCGTGGCAGGGGCGCCCGATCACCTGCTGGACAAAATCCCCGATCATCCGGGCATATAGATGGCCAGTGTACTCCAGATCGGGGCGCTCCGAGTTGCCCCAACCTAACCAATCCAAAGCATAAACCTGATAGTGCTGGCTCAGCTCCGCCATGATGGCGCGGAACTCGTAGCTGGAAGAGCCGGCCCCGATGCCGTGCAGCAGCAACAAGGGCTGGCCGGATCCCGCCACTTTGTAAAACAGGCGATGGCCGCACCAAAAATGGTGTCTCTCCTCCCCCGGCAAGAGGCTGGGCAAAGGCTGGGTTCGAGAAGCAATCCAGGCGTTGAGAACGGCCAAGGCGCTCACCCCGCTGGCTGCAACCCAGAGACCGGTTTTGAGAACTTGGCTCAGCTCCTTCATGCTCAGCGGCCCCAGCTAAGGCCAGGGATCTACTTTTTCTTGAGGCGGTAGGTGATGCGCCCTTTGTTTAGGTCATAGGGGCTGAGCTCGACCTTGACCCGGTCGCCGGGCAAGATCTTGATGTAGTTGCGGCGGATCTTGCCGGAGATGTGGGCGAGGACGTTAAAGCCGTTGTCCAGATCTACCCGGAACATGGCGTTGGGCAAGGACTCGGTAACCACCCCTTCCACTTCGATGGCGTCTTCTTTAGACAAGGAACCCTCCTTAAAACAACACAACAGAAGTAAGCGACGCTAAACCCGCTCTGTTAAGAGCGAGTTAAGAGCTGAAACAATACTCCACCTCTTCTATCCTAGCCGTTGCCGCCCTCCAGCAGGGGATCCCTAGGACTGAAAAGGGGTGCGATCCGTCAAAATCTCAGCCCCAGAGTCTGTGATCAAGACAGTGTGCTCAAACTGGGCCGACCAAGAGCCATCCACCGTAACCACTGTCCAGCCATCCGACAGCACCCGTGTGGCCTCTCCTCCTGCATTCACCATCGGCTCGATTGCCACTGTCATGCCAGAGCGCAGCTTGGGATTGGGAAGGTCGCGGGTGCGGTAGTGGGGAAACTGCGGCTCCTCGTGCAAGTTGCGCCCCACGCCGTGGCCGACGTACTGCTTCACCACGGAGTAGCCCCGCCCCTGGATATAGTCCTCGATGGCGCCTGAGACATCCTGTAGCCAGACGCCGTGGCGCACGTGGTCAATGCCCGTCTGCAGCGCTTTGGCTGCTGTGTCGATCAGGTCGCGGGCGGCATCGCTGAGGGGCTCTAGGCCAATGGTGATGCAAGAGTCGGCATGCCAGCCTTCGACCATGGCGCCAAAATCCACCTTGACAATGTCCCCCGGCTGCACCACTTTGCGGGGACTGGGGATCCCATGTACCACCTCATGGTTGACGCTGACACAGACACAGGCGGGAAAGCCGTAGTAGCCCTTGAAGCTGGGCAGGGCGTTCAATTCGGCCACCCGTCGCTCGGCATAGGCATCGATGTCTGCCGTTGTCCAGCCCGGCTGCAGGCACTCCGCGATCTCCTGTAGCACCTGGGCTACCACCCGCCCGGCCCGCCGCATCTTCTCCACCTCCCGGCGGGATTTGATCTCGATGAGCTGCATGCCCCGCCGCAGGGATCCGGGCTGGGAGGGATTTCCGGCCCCCGTTTTGATCACGCTGTCCTCCTGAAGCCTTCCAAGAGAGCCCGCAGATGCTCTTGTACCGATTCCATCGGCTGGTTGCCATCGATCCGTCGCAGACGACCTTTGGCCTCATAAAAGTCGATCAAGGGAGCCGTTTGCTCCCGATACACCTGCAAGCGTTTGAGGATCACCGCCTCGTCCGCATCGTCGCTGCGCCCCTGCTCTTTGCCGCGGGCCAACAGCCGTGCCACCACCACGTCATCCGGCACTTCCAGGTTGAGGACGTGGTCGTAGTCTTGCCCCAACTCCCGCAACAGCTCTTCCAAAGCCTCCGCCTGCGCCAGAGTGCGGGGGAAGCCGTCTAGGATCCAACCCTGCGCTGGCGAGTGTTGCAACTGGCCTTTCACCATCCCGATTAACACCTCGTCAGGCACCAGCTCTCCCGCATCCATGTACACCTTAGCCTGGCACCCCAGCGGCGTTTGGGCTTTCACCTCTGCCCGCAGCAGGTCGCCTGTGGAAATTTTGGGCGTGTGGTAGATCGCTGCCAGCCGCTCTGCCTGGGTGCCCTTGCCCGCTCCCGGCGGCCCCAAAAAGATTAACCTCGGCACTATTGCTTGACCATCCCTTCGTAACGCTGCGAAATGACGTAGGTCTGGATCTGCTTGGAGGTCTCGATCGCCACCCCCACCAGGATGAGCAGCGAAGTTGCCCCCAAGCCCTGAAAAGTGGTGATGCCGGTCGCCCGCTCCACCGCCGTCGGGATGATGGCCACCGCACACAAGAACAAGGCCCCCAGCAGGGTCAGCCGGTTAAGGATCCCTTCGATGTACTCGGCAGTGGCCTTGCCCGGTCGGACTCCGGGAATGCTGGCTCCCATCTTCTTCAAGTTTTGCGCCAGATCCACCGGGTTAATGATCAAAGAGGCGTAGAAATAGCTGAAAAGGAGGATCAGCACGAAGTAGAAGGGAATGTAAAACCAAGAAGTAGGGGCCAAAAGGTTGGCCACCTGCACCAACGTTAGGTTCTGGGTGTACTGGGCCAAGGCAAAGGGCAGGGACATCACCGAGTAGGCGAAGATGATCGGCATCACGCCCCCCTGGTTTAGCCGCAGGGGCAGGTAGCTCTTCTGCTCGCGGAATAGCTTGTTGCCCACCTGGCGCTTGGCGTAGACAATGGGGATTTTGCGGCTGCCCTCCTGGACGAAGACAATGCCGACAATGGTGGCTAGGAAGACGGCCATTAACACCAAGATGCCGCCAATGGTGCTGCTATCAGCGCGGGCCAGGCTGATGGTCTGACCCAGGGCGCGGGGCAGCGTGGCGACAATGTTGACGAAGATCAACAGCGAGGGACCACTGCCCACCCCCTTCTCCGTGATCATCTCCCCCAACCACATGACAAACATGGAACCTGCCGCCAGGGCCAGGGTGGTGGAGGCCATGAAGGCCAACTCGTTGCTGGTGTTGGCAAACTCCCGCACCCAGAAGGAGATGCCGATGCCCTGGATGATGGCCCAAATCAGGGTAACGTAGCGGGTGTACTGGGAAATCTGTCGCCGCCCCTGCTCCCCCTCGTTCTTCTGCAGGTTCTCCAGGGCCGGAATGGCCGAGACCAGCAGTTGCATGATGATGGAGGCGTTGATGAAGGGCAAGATGCCAAGGGCGAAGATCCCCAAAGCGGAAATACCGCCGCCCGAGAAGACATCCAGAAAGCCAAACACGGGGCTGTTGGCGGCTTCGGCGGCAAAGCGAGCCCGGTCAATGCTGGGGATGGGAATGTAAATGCCCAGACGCACCAACAGCAACAGGCCTAGGGTAAGAAACAGACGGCTGCGCAGGCCAGAGGCCATGGCCATCTGCATGAAGGTCTCTTGGGCGGAGGGAGCGGAGCCTCGTGTGTCAGCCATAAATGTAGAAAACCTCGCGGAAGGGAAAGGCAAGGTGAGCTATTTACCACTCTACGCTGCCGGTGGGAAAGTCGGCAAAATAGAGAAGCTGCAAACTGCGGCCCAATTTTAGGATCCGGCGGAAGCGGCCCGGGATCCCCCAATCTCCACCCGACCCCCCGCTGCCTCGACTTTAGCTCGGGCTGAGGGGGTGATGGCAGCCGCTCTGATCGTCAGGGGCACGCCCACTTCCCCGTCTCCCAAAATCTTCAGCGGGCCATCGTTGGTGGTCACGATCCCCAACTCCATCAAGCTTTCCAAGCTGACCTCGCTGCCGGCGGGCAACTTGGCCAAAGCGCGCAGGTTGATCAAGGTGTACTGGGGGCGCCGCACGTAGCGGGGGAAGTGCTTAAGTTTGGGCAGCCGCCGATAGAGGGGGGTCTGCCCTCCCTCAAAACCAGGCCGGGGACCGCCCCCTTTGCGCGCCTTCTGTCCCCGCATTCCCTTGCCACAGGAGGCTCCCTGTCCAGCAGCGATGCCACGGCCTAGCCGCCGCCGCCGCCGCGTCGAGCCTGGTTGGGGGCGAATGTCTT
>NZ_JANSIR010000096.1:11696-24092 GCF_047462155.1 Synechococcus sp. OH2 | reverse complement strand
TTGCTGTTACTTACTCAACAGGCGGCGCACGTCGATCCCTCTATCTTCAGCTACCTGCTCAAAGGTGCGCATCCGCCGCAGTGCGTCAATGGTGGCGCGGGCGTTGTTGAGGGGGTTGCTGGATCCCAGTTGCTTAGCCAGGCTGTTGCGCACGCCCGCCAGCTCCAGAACAGTGCGCACCGCTCCCCCGGCGATGACCCCTGTGCCAGGAGCTGCCGGCATCACCAGAACAGTGGCTCCACCGCCTGATCCCCGCATGGGATGGGGCACAGACAACCCTTTGGTGAGGGGCACTTCGATTAGGTGCTTTTTGCCATCTACAACTCCTTTGCGCACAGCCCCGATGACGTCGTTGGCTTTGCCCACGCCAACTCCCACCTGGCCGCGCTCATTGCCCACCACCACCACGGCCCGGAAGCTCAGCTTTTTGCCGCCCTTAACGACTTTGGTGACGCGCCGGATCTGGATGACCCGCTCCTGCCACTCGCTAGTCTGCTCTTCGCGGCTCTTTTTGCTTCTGCGACGTTCTCTTTGCTCAGCCATATGCCATCTCCTCAGGGCCTAGAACTGTAAGCCTGCTTCGCGGGCGGCTTCCGCCAGGGCCTGAACGCGCCCGTGGTAGAGCTTGCCGCCGCGGTCGAAAACCACTTGAGAAATGCCTGCCTGTAAGGCCCGCTGGGCGACGGAGCGCCCCACCATGGCGGCAGCCTCTCGGGTGGCCGTGCCAATGTCCTTGAAGGCTTCCCGCAGCTCCCTGTCCAGAGTGGAGGCAGAGGCCAAAGTGTGCTGGGCTACATCGTCGATCACCTGGGCATAGATGTGCCGATGGGAGCGAAACACAGCCAAACGGGGCCGCTCGGGTGTCCCGAAGACCTTGCGGCGAATGCGGCGATGGCGACGTTGGGTGGCAGCTTTGCGAGTGATTTTCATAGCTACTTCTTGGCCTTCCCGGATTTACCTGCTTTGCGACGAACCTGTTCCCCTACATAGCGAATCCCTTTGCCCTTGTAGGGCTCTGGCGGGCGGACGGCCCGAATCCGCGCCGCCGTGTTGCCCACCAGCTCTTTGTCGATACCTGAGACGACGATGACGTTGTTGCCCTCAACCGCAATTTGGATCCCTGGCGGGAACGGGATCTCCACTGGGTGGCTGTAGCCAACGTTCAAGATTAACTTGTTGCCCTGGGTGGAAGCCCGGTAGCCCACACCCACCAATTCCAGCCTGCGCTCAAAGCCCTTAGATACACCATCCACCATGTTGGCGACCAAGGTGCGGCAGAGGCCGTGCAGTTGGCGGGCCGGGCGAGACTCGTTGACCCGGCTGACCTTGAGCGTCTGGGCTTCTTGATGCACCGCAATCAAGGGGGGCAAACTGCGAGACAGTTGTCCCTTCGGGCCTTTTACCGAGATCTGCTGGCCCTCGATCTGAACCTCTACCTTGGCAGGAAGGGTGATGGGCCGCTTGCCGATACGAGACATGGGGCAACTCCTGACAAGAGAACAACTCATCAATAGACATAGCAGAGCACTTCGCCGCCGATGCCCTGTTTGCGAGCCTCCCGATCGGTCATGATGCCGTTGGAAGTAGAGATGATGGCAATCCCAATTCCGCCCAATACGCGGGGCAGCTCTTTGTGGCTGCGGTAAACCCGCAGGCCCGGTCGACTCACCCGCTTCAGGCCGTTGATGATGGGCCTGCAGTTGCGCCCTTTGCCTTTATACTTCAACCGCAACACAAGCTGAGCGTGGATCCCTTCTCCCTCTTCCTTCCAGTCGCTCACGAAACCTTCCTCATGAAGAACGCGAGCGATGCTGCGGGTCATGCGTGTGGCCGGAACCGCCACCGATTCATGCCGAGCCATGGTGGCATTGCGAATGCGGGTGAGCATGTCGGCGATCGTGTCGTTGGTGTGGGCCATGGGTGGGTCGGTGCTCCTCGGAAGATCGATCAAGTCGAGACAATTCGAGATGGGCAAACCTTAAGAGGCAAAGGGCATGCCAAACTCTTTGAGCAGGGCACGGCCCTCTTCGTCGGTTTCGGCCGTGGTCACAATGGAGATGTCCATACCTCTAATCTGGTCTACAGAGTCGTAGTTGATTTCGGGGAAGATCAGTTGCTCGCGAATACCAAGGGTGTAGTTGCCCCGCCCATCAAAAGATTTGGGGCTGACGCCGCGGAAGTCGCGGATACGAGGGAGGGCAATGTTGATCAGCCGATCCAAAAACGCATACATACGCTCCCGCCGCAGGGTCACCATCAGGCCGACCGGCATGCCCTTGCGGATTTTGAAACTGGCAATCGCCTTTTTGGCGCGGGTAATCACCGGGCGCTGGCCCGTGATGGCGCTGATCTCGGCGATGGAAGATTCCAGGGCCTTGGCGTTTTGGGAAGCATCTCCCAGGCCGCGGTTGATCACGATCTTTTCCAGACGCGGCACCTGATGGATGTTGGTGTAGCCCAACTCTTTTTGCAGCTTAGGAGCGATGACGGTGTTGTAGAGGATTTGCAGACGTTGGGGCATGGTGGATTCTCCTTGCGGCTCTGGGCTGGGTCAGAGCCAGGCCAGTCTTGAAAAGGGAGTCTTAGTCGAGGATCTCGCCGGTTTTCTTGAGGACACGGACTTTGCGGCCATCGGCAGTGATTTGATAGCCAATACGGCTGGCCACTTCCTGTTTCTTGGAATAAAGCATCACCTTGCAGGCGTGGATCGGGGCTTCTTTGGTCTCGATCCGACCACTTTCGCCTTCCCGTTGCGGCTTGCGGTGGGAGGTGACGATGTTTACCCCTTCCACCAAGACCATGTTGCGCTCGGGAAAAACCTGCAGCACCTCGCCGATTTTGCCTTTGTCATCGCCGGAGATTACCTGGACGGTATCTCCCTTTTTGATGCGCATTTTGTAGCGTAGGCTGTTGCGGTGCTTGCGAACGCCAGTCTGCCGAATCAGCCGTCGAATTTGGCTGGGCTTGAGGGGACGAACCATTACAGAACCTCCGGGGCAAGGGAGATGATCTTGGTGAAGTTTTTCTCCCGCAGCTCGCGGGCTACAGGGCCGAAAACGCGGGTTCCGCGAGGGTTGCCGTCGTTGTTAATGATGACGGCAGCGTTGTCGTCGAAGCGGATACACATGCCGTCGGGGCGGCGTACCGTATCGACGGTGCGGATGACTACAGCTTTGACGACGTCGGACTTTTTGACAGGCATATTGGGTAGGGCGTCTTTGACAACGCCGACGATCACATCCCCCAGGCTGGCGTAGCGACGGCCACTGCTGCCCAGGACGCGGATGCACATCAGCTTGCGGGCGCCAGTGTTGTCGGCTACCGTTAACATGGTTTGCTGCTGAATCATAGTTTCTTCACCTCCCGAATGATTTCGGTCACTCGCCAACGCTTGGTGCGGCTGAGGGGACGGGTTTCCGTAATGCGCACCAGATCCCCTTCTTGACAGCGGTTCTCTTCGTCGTGGGCCTTAAACTTTTTGGTTTTGACGACGATTTTGCCGTACTTGGGGTGGGCAACCCGGTTTTCCACGGCAACGACCACTGTCTTTTGCATCTTGTTGCTGACGACAACGCCGATCTTTTCGCGAGCAGGCATTACTCCTCCTTCTGGGTCTGAGTTGAGGACAAGGACTTGTTGCGCTTGCGCTCTGACTCAACGGTCAGCAGTTGGGCCAGCTTGTGTTTGCGCAGGCGAATGAGATGGGGCTGGTTCAACTGCCGCGTAGCCTGCTGCAAACGCAGCTCAAACAGCTCTTTCTTGACGGCGTAGATCTCCTGGCTCAATTCTTCGTCGGATAGGGCGCGAGCGTCGGCAATTTTAGGCATGGGCATGGCTCAACTCTCCTCCCTTAGATAGCGCTGGCTGCTACTTCTGTTGTTTCTGGAGCTGCTTTCTGAGCAGGTTCCGACTCCTCAAAGTTAGCCTTGGTAACAAACTTAACTTTGATCGGCAGCTTTTGGGCGGCAAGGCGCATCGCCTCTCGGGCCGTGGCTTCAGGAACTCCCCCCATTTCAAAGAGGACGCGGCCCGGCTTGACGACGCAAACCCAGTATTCGGGGTTGCCTTTGCCGGATCCCATGCGGGTTTCAGCAGGCCGTTGGGTAACGGGCTTGTCGGGAAAGATGCGGATCCAGATCTGGCCTCCCCGCCGGACGTAGCGGGTCATGGCCCGACGGCTTGCCTCGATCTGCCGCGCGGTGATCCAGGCGGGTTCTAGAGCCACAAGGCCGTATTCCCCAAAGTTGATGCGGTTGCCGCGGGTCGCTTTGCCTTTCATGCGCCCGCGCTGTTGCTTGCGGTATTTGGTTCGTTTGGGGCTTAACATGGCCGTTCCTTAAATCAACTGCGATAGGGATCCCTGGACTCTCGGGTGCTGGCCCTCAGGCTTCCACTGCTGAGCGGTCTTCAAAGGTGGGCCGCCGCCGCTGCTGCCGACGCTTGGGCTGTTGCAGGGGAGCCTTTTGTTCGGGACGTTCCTGCCCGGGGAGAACTTCCCCTTTGAAAACCCAAACCTTGACACCAATGACACCAAAGGTGGTCTGGGCGATGTGGTCGGCATAGTCGATATCTGCCCGCAGGGTGTGCAAAGGGATCCGCCCTTCCCGTGTCCATTCGGTGCGGGCGATCTCGGCTCCGTTCAGCCGCCCGGCAATTTGAATTTTGATCCCTTGCACCCCCGCCCGCTGGGCCCGCTGGATGACCTGGCGCACGATGCGGCGAAAGGCAATCCGCCGCTCCAACTGCTGGGCGATGTTTTCTGCCAGCAAAACAGCCTCGGCATCGGCACGGGTGACCTCGACTACGTTGATGCGAATGGTTCGCTCGGGGCTACCGTGCAAGCTCAGCTCTTTCTGCAGGCCCTGGCGCAGGGCGTCGAGGCCGGATCCCCCTCGACCAACCACCACTCCAGGGCGAGCGGCTCGGATCTCGAGGTCGATCTGATCCGCTTTGCGTTCAATTTGAATGTCGGCCAGGCCGGCGCTGCTCAACTGCTTGGTCAGGTAGGCGCGGATGAGATCGTCCTCTCGCAGCAGGGCTGGGTAGCGAGCTGGATCGGCAAACCAGCGGCTGCGATGTTCCTTGATGACGCCGAGTCGGAAACCGGTGGGGTGAATCTTCTGTCCCATGGTGGTGTCGGTTGAGAGGTAAAGTCTGGGAATACAGGCGTTTAGGAGGCCGTCGCCGCTTCAGGTTCTATGGGCCGGACGGCAATGGTAATGTGGCAGGTGCGCTTGCGGATTGGGTAGGCCCGACCTTGGGCGCGGGGGCGAAATCGCTTCAGCGTCGGCCCCTGGTCAGCGTAGGCCTTGCTGATAACCAGATCCCGAGGATCCAGGCCGTTGTTGTGTTCGGCATTGGCCACCGCTGAGCGCAGCACCTTGCGAACCGGCTCACAGGCAGCATAGGGCATGAACTCCAACAGGATCAGGGCATCCGCATAGGTGCGCCCTCGGATCTGGTTCAACACGCGCCGCACCTTATAGGGGGACATGCGGATGTAGCGAGCTACCGCTTTGATTTCGGGGGATGGATCGGCCATGGCGCTCTCCTCGCTTATTCCCTCTTCTGTTTGTGGCTGAACTTAACGGCGGGCGGCTTTTTTGTCACTGCCCGCGTGGCCGCGAAAAGTACGGGTAGGGACGAACTCCCCCAGCTTGTGGCCTACCATCTGATCGGTGATGTAGATGGGCACGTGCTGCTTGCCGTTGTGCACGGCGATGGTGTGGCCAATCATGACAGGCAGGATGGTGCTGGCCCGCGACCAGGTTTTGATCATGTGCTTCTCGTTGCGCTCGTTCATCTTCTCGATTTTGAGAAGCAGCTTGGCATCGACAAAAGGGCCTTTTTTGAGTGAACGTCCCATAGCAACCTCAACAGTCTGGCAAGCTGGTAAGGGTCGAAAGAAAAAGAAGATTCAGGGGCGCAGCAGATGGCCGGACTCTTATTGAGCGGCCCTCCCGCCCTTGTCCCGGCGGCCGCCACGACGGCGACCGCGCACGATGAACTTGTTGCTGGGTTTGTTGCGTTTGCGGGTTTTGTAGCCCAGGGTGGGCTTGCCCCAGGGGGTGACAGGGGTGCTGCGGCCGATGGGGGCTTTTCCTTCCCCACCGCCGTGGGGGTGATCTACAGGGTTCATCACCGAGCCGCGCACGTGGGGACGGCGACCTAGCCAGCGGCTGCGCCCCGCTTTGCCGAGGCTGAGGTTGCTGTGGTCAACATTTCCCACTTGGCCGATGGTGGCGTAGCACTCGCCTCGGATCATGCGGACTTCGCCAGAGGGCAGCTTAAGGGAGACATACTTGCCCTCTTTGGCCACCACTTGGGCGCCAGCCCCGGCGGCGCGAACGATTTGCCCACCGCGGCCGGGATACAGCTCCACGTTATGAACCACCGTCCCCAGCGGGATCCGCTCCAGGGGCATGGCGTTGCCAAGCTCAAAGGGGGCATCGGGCCCCGCCATAATGGTGGCCCCCACCTCGAGGTTGCGGGGAGCGAGGATGTATCGCTTCTCGCCATCTTCGTATTCCACCAAGCAGATGCGAGCGCTGCGGTTGGGATCGTACTCGATAGTCTTGACGGTGGCCGGGATCCCGTGCTTGTCGCGGCGGAAGTCGATGATGCGGTAGAGCCGCTTGTGGCCGCCGCCCCGGTGGCGGCAGGTGATGACGCCGCGGTTGTTGCGCCCTTTTTTGCGGTGGATGAATTGCAGCAGCGACTTCTCCGGCCTGGGCCGCTTGCCGTTCTCGTCCCGCGACAGCTCCTCGAAGTCGGAGACAGTCATGTGACGGGTGCTGGGGGTATAGGGTCGGAAGGTACGAATACCCATGGCTCAAGGGGGGTGAAGGACGGTCGGAAAGGGGGGGTTGGTTAGGTGTCGGGGAAGAGGGTGATGGAGTCACCTTCGGCCAGGGTTACCACAGCTCGCTTGGGACGGCTGCGATAGCCGACAGAGCGGCCTACCCGCCGCTGCTTTCGGGGCAGCTTGAGGGTGTTGACGGAGGTGACCCGCACCCCAAACATCTCCTCAACGGCAGCTCGGATGAGCGGCTTGGTGGCAGTGGGCATCACCTCAAAGACGTATTTGCGCTGTTCCATCAGGGCAGTTGCCTTTTCGGTGATGACGGGACGCAACAGGACATCAGCCAGGATCCGCTTGCTCTCAGTCATCGTCTTCCTCCTCTGCTGCGGCTGTTTCGGCCTCCTCTACGGCTGGCGGCTGGGCAATGGGCTCTGCTTCTTGGGCTAGTTCTGCTTGTCCTTGAACTTCTCGCTCTTGTTCTGGGGCCAGCTCTTCTTCCTGGGTTTCCTGAACTTGTGGATTTGCTAGAGCTACTTGATCAGATTGATCAGCTTGCGCCTGTGGATCCTCTGGCTGGGCTTGAGCTTCCGTTTGCTCTTCTTGCCCTTGGCTTTGACCTTCGACTTGCTGAGCTTCTTGCTTTGCGGCCTGAGCCTGATCTTCAAGGCGATCGGCTGGGGTTGGAGCTGCTGCTGCCGCGCCGGATCCCCAGCGGGCCTTGAGCTTCTCCAGGGCAGAGGTGGTGATCAGCACCCAATCGACGTTGAGCAGATCAAAGACGTTGAGCTGATCCAGGCCGATCAGCTTGACGCGGGCGATGTTGCGCACGGCCCGCTCGACAACTTCCGAGCGTTCGGCGACGATGAGCAGTGCCGACTGATCCTCCATCACCCCCCAGCGCAGCAGAGCTTGGGCCACGGCGCGAGTCTTGGGCGGGTTGAGCTGATCCTGGAAATCTTCCACCACGATCAGATCCTCCACCCGGCTTTGCAGGGCAGTGCGCAGAGCCAGTTGCCGCTCTTTGCGGTTCATGGCCAGGTTGTACTCCCGCTTGCGGGGGCCAAAGATCACCCCACCCTTGCGCCAAAGGGGGGAGCGAATGGAGCCGGCGCGGGCTCGGCCGGTGCCTTTTTGCCTCCAAGGCTTGCGACCGCCACCGCGCACCTCAGCCCGGGTCTTGGTGTGGGCGTTGCCTTGGCGGGCGTTGGTCATCTGCCGGCGAAGAGCCAGATAGAGAATGTGGGAGGCCGTTTCGGGACGGGCAACTTTGAGACTTAGCTCGGTGCTGCCCACCGTTTCCCCTTGCCAGTTTTTCACCACACAACTTGCCATGGTTTCCTCGTCTTTGTGGATGCTGGTCAGCCTTTGCCAGGGATCCCTTTCCTAGCGTTTGTTACCCACCTGCTTGGCAGGGGTAATCTCCAGCAGCCCCCCTTCCACGCCGGGCACACAGCCCTTGATGATCAGCAAGTTCCGCTCCGGATCCACCTGCACCAGCTGCAGTTTGCGAATGGTGACGCGGCAACCTCCCATCCGACCCGCCATGCGTAGCCCCGGAAACACGCGGCCAGGCGTTGTGCCGGCGCCGACGGAACCCGGTCGGCGATGGTTCTTGGAGCCGTGGGACATAGGGCCGCGACCAAAGTGGTGCCGCTTCTGGTAGCCGGCAAACCCCCGTCCGATGGAAGTGCCCGCCACATCCAGCAGCTGGCCCGGAGAGAAGATCTCGACGGTGATCTTTTGCCCCAACTGGTAGGCCTCTGGCTGTTCGACCCGGAACTCGCGCAGGTGGCGCAGCAGCTCCGTCACCCCCGCTTTGCTCAGGTGGCCCCGCTGGGCTCGCGTGAGGTGCTTTTCGGTGGTGGGCCAGTAGCCCAACTGCACGGCGTTGTAGCCATCTGTGGCTTGAGTCTTGATCTGGGTCACCGTGCAAGGCCCCGCCTGCACGACGGTAACCGGAATGGCCAACCCTTCCGGAGAGAAGATCTGGGTCATGCCGACTTTTCTTCCAAGGATGCCAAGCGCCACGAGAACCTCCCCTCGAGCCTCTACAACTTGCTTTTATCAGCTTGCAACGGCTCAATGAGCCGGATCCAGGCAGCAACGGCGCGGCAGCAGGAAGCTCAGGACTACCTGAGCCTGCCCGCTCAGGCGAAAAAGCAATGAAAAGGAATCTCTGGATCCCTGGCGGCCAAACAGCGCCAGCGGCGCTGTCCCCTCTGCTTAGTTCAGCCTCAAATCACACGCCAAACTGCTTTTAAAGACTGCTCAGACTTACCTGCAAAGAGGCAGTATCTGGTTTAGCAGTACGCTAGGTTGCCGAGAACCGTCGTCAGAGCGGGCGGACTTGATTGGCAACAGTAGTACATCATAGTGAGGTGAGGACCTGTTTGTCCAGATTTTGCCGAGAAAATGGCTCGGTTGGGGGGCAGCGACCGTGAAAGCCACTCTGGTGGGCGAAAAGAGCTATCGGCAGCAAGAGCCATCTCCTTTTAGGAGTGTGATGGGGTTAGCCGGCGGCGGGCTGACCCAGGCTTGTGTAGATCGCTACCTGGATTTGTTGCGGGCGGGATCCGAGCCGGGCCGGATCTTGTTTTTGGTGCGCAGCCAGCGGCAGGCAGAGGAGGTGTTGCGGCGCTTGCGGCAGCTCAGCTCGAGGTGGGTGGGGCCGTGGCGGATCGAGACGTTTTTGCAGCGGGTGGGACGCTCTTTGGCAGATCACTGGCCGCAGGTGTGCGAGCGGGTTCCTCAGTTGCCGCGCTCGTTTGAGCCGATTCCCTTGGCCAAGGATCTGACCCAATTTCTCTGTGGGCGAGCCTGTGCTTTGTGTCCGCGGCATGGGGAGGTCTTTGCCAATCTTGGGCTGGAGGAGTTCCAGATTTGGGATCAGATCAGCAGCGCTGCCTATATTGCGGGGGCTTCGGGTTTGGCGGCGGAAGCGGTGGGATCCCGGCTGGCGGCGGCCTGGCCGGCGGAGGGGGATCCGAGGCGGGCAGAGGCCTTGCAGGCGATGGGCTGCTGTGTGGGTCGGCTGTGGGAGGTGGGGTTGCGGCTGGGATCCCTGGATTTTGGCCTGCAAATCCGGCTGTTTGGCGAGCACATCCTGCCGCTGGCGGAGTTTTGGCAGGAGTGGGATCACCTGATCGTGGATCAGGCGGAGGACAGTTGCGGGGTGGCGCTGGAGTTTTACCGGCAAGGGCAAGCCCATCTGCAAAGCCAGTTTTTCAGCTACACCATCGGCGGCGGAGTCTCTTTGACAGGGATCCCGGAGGCCGTGGCTCGCTTTCTAATGGAAAACACCCAGGTTCAGCTTCTGGAGGGGAGCTACCGCGGCTCAGCCGGCATGATCCGCCTGGGACTGCAGATTGCACGGGTGCTAGATCCGCAGTTTGACCCTCCCCTAACGGAGCCTCTGGCAGAGAGGCTGCCAAGGGTGCAGGTGCTGGAGGGCGAGACCCAATTCGCGGCGGTGGAGGCGATGGTGGCCCAGATCCGGCAGCTTTTGGCGGCAGGGATCCCAGCTTCTCGCATCGCCGTCCTGCTGCCTCGCATGGATGCGGCGGTGAGCTTGAGCTTGCAGGAGCAGTTGGCGGAGGTTCCCGTCTTGCCGATCGCTCCCTTCCCTGCCCTGATCCGCTACCCACTGGTGCGGGCTTTGCTGACGGCGGCGGAAGTGGCTCATCCCGAGTGGGGAGCTTTTCCCACCTTGCCGGCCTGGCGACTGCTCCTGGGCAGGGTGTTGGATTTGGATCCCATCCGGGCGGCTTTGCTGGCCGAAGATACCCTTGACCCGGTAGGGCGTTCCCTGCGGCCCAAGACCGCCGTGCGACAGCCGGAGCGGGTGGGGTTTGCCAACCTGGAGCGCTACCAGAAGCTGCTGGATTGGCTGCGCAGCTACCGCGGCGGGCCCTCCTTGGCCGCTTTCTTCCAGCGGTTTTTCGCCGATCACCTAGCCCAGGGGATGGCTCTGCCCCAAGACCAAGAGCTGCTGCAAGCGCTGATCGAAGCGGCGCAACGGTTTCGCCGGGCCTTTCCTGCCGAAGGGGATCCCGCCTTTTTGGCCATGATCCGCTCGGGACAAACCCCCAGCAACAGCCGCTTCGAGCCCGACTATTCCCGCTACCTCGTGGTGGCGACGCCGGTGGCTTATATCAACTGGGGTTTGCAGGCGGATTATCAGTTCTGGTTCGACATCACCAATCCGCTTTGGTTCCGTTCTCTCTGGCGTGTGCTTTACAACAGCCGTGTGCTGACGCCGGAATGGGATGGGGAGGTTTTCGATGCGGCCCAAGACCTGCAGGCGCGTCAACAAATTCTGGCTCGCACACTGTTGAACCTCTGCTGCCGTACACGGCAAGGGCTGTGGCTGGTGCGCTCCACTTTTAATTACCGCGGCGAAGAGAACACTGGTATGTTAGATTATCTCGTTCTGAAAGCCGTGAAGGCTATGGCAACAGCCTGAGAGAAGAAACCCTGTACTTAAACTCCACTCCGGGTGAGAAAGAGCCCCAAGTGGCGCAACAGGGGCTTTCCAAACCGCCGTGAAGCGAGGACTGTACCAAACCGCGAAGGGGTGGCTAGTCAACGCGGGTGCCAATTCGCAAGGACTCTACCCCGCTGACACGAACAGCAAAGTAAGCAGAACCTCGGGGCTTTGGCTTAGGGAACTGTGCAGGGGTGTCTTGACAGCACTTTTGCAAGTCTGTTTGTGGACTGCGTAAGAATTGCCCAACTTTAGTCGGGGGAGTGTCAAGCCGCTGCCTGATTACCTGGATCCCGGTAGCCTTGAGGATCACGACTTTCTGGAAGTAGATAGCTCTACCCAACAGCGAGCGGGCCTCGAAGGCAATGTTTGAGCTAGAGCCTCCTGAATCTTCGCTCTATGGCAGCTTCATAGAAGCTTCACGGAGGCTGCGTTGAGGGCAGATAAAGCTATTTTTAGGCGAGAGCTATCTTGCGGAATCCGAAGCTTTATCTCCTCTTTATCTTGCCGGATTTGGGTTAGCCTTGGGTTGAGTTTCCTTAGGCCCTGCCTGATGGATCCCGCCACCTTTTTGGAGCGCTACGGGTTTGAGCTGGAGGGGCGGCCCGGCCAAGTGTGGGTGGAGGGCTGGGGCCAGCAGTTCCCGACCTCTTGGATCCCGGCGGCCCTGCTGGAAGCCCTCTACCAGGGGCGCTACAAGGCTGCCTCTGTAGAACAGATCCTCCGCCTCTGGCAGCGCCGCGGCGCTCCTCACCTCACCTTCCCCCTAGAAATCAGCCAATCCCTGTGGCGGGAACAACAGGAGCAGATCCGCTCCTTAGTCTCGACTACCGCCCGCTCTTTTGCTCGCCCTCCCTCACCGCTCCCAGCCCCGCTCAGGAGAGGATCTTCCTTCTCCGGAGAATCGGCCATTTCTCTCGACTTGTTGTTGAGTGAGCTGCAGGATCTCCCTCCCAAGCTGCGCCACCTGCTCGTCAAGCCACAGGCCCTCCAACCGGCTCGCACCGGTGAGGCGGAGCTCTTGGTAACTTTGGAGCTGCAGCAGACTGTTGCCGAGCCTCCCACTCCTACCCAGCCCTCCCAGGGAGAGCCCTGATCTGGACTTCCTTGC
>NZ_JANSIR010000096.1:11477-11594 GCF_047462155.1 Synechococcus sp. OH2 | reverse complement strand
CTCGAAAGGTCTACCTTAAGTTGGGGGATTCTTACGCAGTCCACAGACAGACTCGCAAAGGCACTGCCAGGACTCCCCCAGAGGGTTCCTTGGAACCCAGTCTCAAGGTTCTGCTTA
>NZ_JANSIR010000096.1:3706-11363 GCF_047462155.1 Synechococcus sp. OH2 | reverse complement strand
TTAGAACTATACCATTGGCGAGCGACTCAGGTCGCTCAAGGACTACGCCCTGCTAACGCGAACGGGCTTTTCCGCCCCGTACTTTAGCACGGGGCTATCCAGCTGCCCCGCTGTGTCGCCACCCTGCCAGAGCCAAAACCGAGGGCCCCCAAACCGTCTCTGTTGCTGCCTGGGGATCCCAACTCTTGCCTAGGCCAGGATGGCGGCCGCTCCCGCGAGAGCTTCCTCCCGCAGCAGGGCAGCTTTGTCAGTGCGCTCCCAGGGCAGATCCAGATGGGTTTGCCCGAAGTGCCCATAGACCGCCACGTTTTGATAGAAACGCCCTCCCCTTTGGCGGGGCAACTCTCGCAGTTGGAACTGCGCCAGGATGGCCGCCGGCCTCAGGTCGAAGTGGCGCTGCACCAGCCGCAGCAGAGCTTCATCGGGGATACGGCCGGTGCCAAAAGTTTCCACCAGAATGTTGATGGGACGAGCTACCCCAATCGCGTAGCTGACCTGCACCTCGCATTTTTGCGCCAGGCCAGCGGCCACAATGTTCTTGGCCACATAGCGGGCGGCATAGGCGGCGCTGCGATCCACCTTGGTGGGATCCTTGCCGGAGAAGGCCCCGCCCCCATGACGGGAATAGCCGCCGTAGGTATCGACGATAATCTTGCGGCCAGTCAGGCCAGCATCCCCCTGGGGGCCACCAATGACGAACTTGCCAGTGGGATTGGTGAGGAAGCGGGTGTTGCTGTCGGGTTTAATGGACAGCTCGGCAAACACTGGCTTCACCACCGCCTCCCAGAGATCGGCGCGGATCCGCTCCTGCACCGCCGCCTCGTCTGTAATGGCACCGATGGTCGGCGTGTGCTGGGTAGAGATCAGCAGAGTGTGAATGCCCACCGGGCGCCCCTCCTCATAGGCCACGGTTACCTGCGTTTTGCCATCCGGGCGCAGGTAGGGCAGGGTGCCGTTTTTGCGAACCGCGGCCAACTGGCGGCTGAGGCGGTGGGCCAAGCTGATGGGCAGTGGCATCAGCTCAGGGGTTTCATCGCAGGCGAAGCCAAACATCAAGCCCTGATCCCCGGCCCCGATCAAGTCGAATTCATCTTCCTGGGATGCGCGACTTTCCAGAGCCAAGTTCACTCCCTGGGCAATGTCGGGAGATTGCTCATCGAAAGCCACCAACACCGCGCAGCTTTCTGCGGAGAAGCCGTTCCTGGCGTCGGTATAGCCAATTTCGGCCACCTTGTCCCGCACCAGCCGGGTGAAGTTGACATGCGCCTGCGAGGTGATCTCCCCCGTCAGGATCACCATGCCCGTATTCACCACCACCTCTGCCGCCACTCGACTTAAGGGATCCGCCGTCAAGAGGGCATCCACGATGGCGTCAGAGATCTGGTCGCAAATTTTGTCGGGGTGCCCTTCTGTCACCGACTCCGAGGAAAACAAAAACGACTTGGACAACGAACCTCTCCTTAAGACGAAACAGATACAACCAAGAACTGCCCAAAAAGCAGAGCCTGCTGCTGCCGTTCATCATCCGCTGGCCTGAGCAGGGATCCCTTCTGGCTCAGCCGAGCCAGAGAGCAGACCTAGGCCGCGGCCGACGCAGGAGTAAGAGCACCCTATCGCACCGAGGACTTCGCCGCCGAAGCAATAGAGCCTTGCTCTGCTGCTGCAACCAGAGCTATTGGGAAGCGCTAAGAGGCGAAGTTGCCAGAAAACTCCCCTGCCAAGAGGACTGTCCTCTGGAGAAAGCTTTATTCCTTTATCTTTCGGTTACTGACTAACCGCAGGAGTTAGCACCGTAGCGGAGACTTCCGCCGGTTGCCGCAGCTTCGTTGGGCCTGATCCCTCAGTCTGCTCTGGATAAAGAACGGAACTTGTCCTTATCGTACCCCTAACCTCTCCGCATTTGTCAAAAAAATGCACTCCGGGCAGGTCTCAGCCAAATAGCTCCTGCCACCAGTCGGTGGCCTGGGCAGCCCTGAGAAAAAAGACGCCCGCCAAGCCCAGAGGGAAGAGAACTCCCAGAAAGCCAACCGCCCCCAGTGCCCAAGCCAAGCGATGCAGATGCCTTTTGCTGGCAGCGCCCGCGGTTGTTTCCGCCAAGACGGCCAACATCGATCCCAGGGCCGCCAACAGGGATCCCCCCAGCCCGGCCAGATAGGCGGCCCCCAGCCACGGCTGTAACTGGGCGGCAGAGGCAATTTGCAAACGGGGCAGGACTTGAAAACACCCTACCGCCAGCACGGCCCAGATGAAGGAGTACATCAGCAGGCTATCTCGAAAAGCGGTAGCCGGTTCTTTCATGATCCCAGCCCAATCCAGCCAGAGGTAGGATAAAAGCAGTTTGCTGGGGAAGAGCTTGCTCGGCCGACCCGAGTTTCCTCTGATTATGGCCCAACCCGCCATGTCTGACCTCTCTGCACCGGCTTGGGGATCCCACTCGACAACAGAGCCTGAGGCTGTTGGCGTTGGCAATTGCGGGACGGAGTCTCTAGCGGGCACAGAGACTGACCTCAACCAGTGGCACCGCCGCAGAATGCAGCACCGCCAGCAAATCCAGCGGCAGCGCCTATCGGGCATGCGCGACGACAAGGGCTTGATCATCGTGCATACAGGGCAGGGCAAAGGCAAGAGCACGGCTGCTTTCGGCATGATCTTCCGTGCCCTCGGCCAAGGCTTGTCGGTGGGGGTAGTGCAATTCATCAAGGGGGCCTGGGATCCGGGGGAAGCCAAGCTGTTGCGCCAGTTGGCCGCCCATCCGGAGCTGGGCCTGGGGAAAATCGCCTTTTACGCCATGGGGGAAGGTTTTACCTGGGAAACCCAGGATCGCGAGCGGGATATCGCCCATGCGCAGGCGGCCTGGGCAAAGGGGCGGGAGCTGCTCAGCAGCGGCGAGTACCACCTGGTACTTTTGGATGAGATCAACGTCGCCCTCAAGCTGGGGTACCTCTCCCTGGAGCAGGTATTGGCCGGCCTGGCCGAAAAACCGGAGCGGGTGCATGTGATCCTGACCGGGCGGGGCGCGCTGGCTGCCCTGATCGACCGGGCCGACTTGGTAACCGAGATGACCTTGGTCAAGCATCCTTTCCGCGACCAGGGGATCAAAGCGCAAATCGGCATTGAGTTCTAGTCCTTGGGTAGGGCAAGATGGCCATTCTGGTGGCGGCAGCCACAAGCGGCAGCGGCAAGACCACTGTCACGCTGGCTCTGTTGGCCGCTCTCAGGCGGCGGGGCCTGCGCATTCAGCCCTTCAAGGTGGGGCCGGATTACATTGATCCCCTGTTCCACACAGCGGTGAGCGGGATCCCCTGTCGCAACTTGGATCCCTTTTTAACCGATGAGAACTTTGTGCAGCGCTGCTTTCGCCACCACTGCCAAGGCAAAGATGGAGCAATTGTAGAGGGAGTGATGGGCCTCTTCGATGGACGAGCGCCCGCATCCCTGCCCGGCGAGACAGAACCCTTTTTGGCCAGCAGCGCCCACGTGGCCCGCCTGCTGGGGATCCCTGTGGTGTTGGTTATCGACGGCAGCGGCCTGGGAATGACGGTGGCCGCTCTGCTCTACGGCTTGAGCCGCTTTGATCCCCGCCTCACCATTGCCGGGGTGATTTTCAACTGTGTGGCCTCAGAGCGGCACGGCCAGATTTTACAGCAAGCGGCGGCAGCGGTAGGGATCCCGGTCTTGGGCCAGTTTCCCCGCCGTGAGGATCTGCGCCTGCCCAGCCGCCACCTGGGGTTGGTGCCCGTCTCAGAACTGGATCACTTCCCCCGCTGGCAGGAGACCTGGGCCGACCTGGCCGAGCAGCATCTGAATTGGGATGAGCTACTGCCCTTGATTCGCTCCTTGCCGCCGGCAGTGGGGGAGCTGTGGCCAGAGATTTCCCCACAACCGCGTCGGGTTCGGGTAGGGGTGGCCCGCGATGCCGCCTTTAACTTCTACTACGCCGACAACCTAGATCTCCTGCGGGCCTGTGGCGCCGAGCTGCTGGAGTACTCTCCCCTGCAGGTGGGGCTGTGGCCCCCGGATCCCTGCGATGGCCTGCTGCTGGGGGGCGGGTTCCCAGAACTGTTTGCCGCGACCCTCTCCGAAAAAATAAGCCACCGCCCACCGCCGCCCGCCCATCCACCCCTCTATGCCGAATGCGGCGGGCTGATGGTGCTGGGACGATCCCTCACCGATTTCAAGGGAAAGACCTACCCCCTGGCCGGGCTGCTGCCTATCCAGGTGGACATGGGCGACCGGCTGTGTCTGGGCTACCGCGAGGCCACTGTCCTGCGCCCAACCCTGCTGGCCAAGGCCGGGGATCGCCTACAAGGGCACGAATTTCACCGCTCCCGCAGCACCCCTCTCTCCCCCAACCCAATCTACATCTGGGGATCCCCGCCTCACCAGGAAGGATGGACCAGCCAGCGCCTGCACGCTTCCTACCTGCATCTCCACTGGGGATCTCGTCCCGATCTGGCAGTGCGGCTACTCCAGAATTTCTTAAGGATTGCTCAAGGCGCTCCTGATCCCGCCTAAAATGAAGCAGCGATGTAGCCCAAGTCTCCTGTTGTCGCGTCCGCCTCAGCCGCTTTTTGGGCCTCGCCTCAACAGGGTGCTGGTCATTGTCCAAAAAAACCTGCCAGCCTGCTCTGGGAGCGGAGATCGGCAAGTTGGATGCAAATTCAAAGCAGGGGAGTGATAAAGATCGCCATTCAGGGGCCAAAATCCGCTCCGATAGCAGGTTTCACCGATCCCCAGTTGCTCTTTGAGACTCTTTAAGCAATCAGTCTCCCTCCTTCCAAATCCGCAGGCCACAACATCGAGTGTTTCCCTCTAGTTATCCGTGATATTCCTGAGTCTTTTCTCAGCATCATTCCTCGGGAACTTACCCTAGTTCCATCCGTCTGTAAGGCCTAGCCCCGCCACAATTGCCCCGGCCAGGCAAAATCTTCACTGATAAAGCCCTTCAGGATCAGGGCCCAAGCCCCACTGCAGGAAAACTGACCGGTTCTTGGCAGAGAGCCGAGACCAGCAGGCAAGAGTTTTGAATTAGGGTAAACTTTAATGTCTCTTCCGAGAAGAGTGTTAAATACTACATCCTACTGCCTTAGACTTTACATAGCGTGCTATTTGGTCTTCAGTAGCCTTGGTTGATCTCTGGAGAGAGGCTAAATGGATCCCTTTCTTGAGGATTTGTCGATTGTTATGCTAGATCTGACTCTAAGTGACTAGGCATAAATTACTAGAATGCGCCCCCAATGGGCCAACTCACTATAGGAGGAGTGTGATGTTCGCACGGTTGGCGGAGCAATACCGCAGCTACGTTCAAGACCTGGTGATGAGTTTGCAGGCTCTGGCCATCGTTTTGGAGAAGCGGGGCTACCCGGCTTCTTGCTACACCTGCGGCACCTCATTTGAGAGCGCCTCCTTCATGGTCAGCTTACGGGAGGGGCACTTGATTCGCTTTTTGGTTTCCGAATGCTCTATCAGTTGGACGGAGATGCGGGATGACCGGGAGCTCATGAAGCTAGAAGGGGCAGAAGCCATTCGCCAACTCCAGGATCTGGCAGAGCTGATCAAAGACGATCTGGCTGCTGCTGCGCCGGCAGAAGCTCTGGCCACCAGCAGTTGATTCCCATGCAACTGGGCAACAAAGACAGCCTACGATCCCCTGAACTTCACTTCGGCTAGGCCAAGCTCTGGGCGCCTCCCCAGACTCTTGCCAGCGCCCAAGAGACCCTCTACTTCCAGTACTCACTACAGTCCTTTATACCCCCAAGGGGATTCGAACCCCTGTCGCATCCGTGAAAGGGATGTGTCCTAGGCCTCTAGACGATGGGGGCATCCCAGAAACGACGCGATCCTGATTGTAAAGAGGGAGGTTTAATTTTGTCAACTTAAATCTTTCTCATGTCCTCTCCTAGTCGGCGTCTCCCGAGTCCCGTTCTGCCAAGTTCAGGATCAAAATCCCCAGCAGAGCCAGGCCCAGCAAGCTGGCAATCACGAGGGGTTCACCTGGGATCACATCCATGCTATGCCTCAATCTGTCAACGCTACAGGCTGCCGGCTCCCAGCAACACAGTACGGCCCGGGGGCGGCAAACCGTCCTAGGCGGAGCAGACGTCCGGTGGCTTACACTACACTAAAAAGTAATAACCCATCGCTTGGACTGGCATGATTCCCACCGTTATCGAGCAATCTGCACGCGGCGAGCGCGCCTTTGATATCTACTCGCGTCTATTGCGGGATCGGATCATCTTCCTGGGCACCCAGGTGGATGACGACATTGCCAACCTGATCGTGGCCCAGATGCTCTACTTGGAATCCGAAGACCCCGAGAAAGATATTTACCTCTACATCAACTCTCCTGGCGGCTCCGTCTACGCCGGTATGGCCATCTACGACACCATGCAGCACATTCAGCCGGATGTCTCCACCATCTGCATTGGGTTGGCCGCCAGCATGGGAGCCTTTTTGCTGGCAGGGGGCGCCAAAGGCAAACGCATTGCCCTTCCCCACGCCCGCATCATGATTCACCAGCCCCTCGGTGGAGCTCAGGGGCCAGCCACCGACATTGAGATTCAGGCCAAAGAGATCCTCTTCATCAAAAACAGTCTCAACAGCCTGCTTGCCTACCACACCGGTCAGCCCCTGGAGCGCATCGAACGCGATACCGACCGCGACAACTTTATGACTCCAGAGCAGGCCAAAGAATACGGCCTCATCGACCAGGTGATTACCAGGAGACCCCAACCATCCTTGGCCGCCGTTTCTTAACCCCTCTGGCCGCTGCAGACAAACCCACCTAGCTCCCTTCTCAAGGGAGCTTTTGGCTTTTTCAGGGATCCCACCCTAAGGATATTAAGAAAGCCAAAGAAATCTATATTTTCGGCCCCAAGCCAGAAGCCTCACTTTAACCAAACTAATCGAACTCATAAAGAAAGTAATGATCAGCCCATCATTGCGGATGATAACTTAGGATTAAACCAGTGTGGATCTATATCTGCCGAGATTCTAGCTTAGACACTGTCTAGAGGTCTTCCCACTAGGTTTACAAAATCCAGTGCGTCGAAGCTAGCAATTGGAGGCGCTTGAGAAGGAGGGTTCAGGACTTTCATCTGTGTAGATGAAGTGTGTCTTGAAGCCCAAGTATGACCTCACAGGTGTGGGGCAGGCTCATTCCCAAAAACCCGGTGGTCTGGGGTTTTGCCCCTGGGTTTTTGCATCTTGGCTACATTTGTGAATGGCATTTTTGTCATGCGTTAAAGGGAGATCAACGTGGCCTACTCAGCAACCCAAACCAAAAAGGGCTATCAAGCCGGCGTCAAGGATTATCGACTCACGTATTACACGCCCGATTACACGCCCAAGGATACTGATATCCTGGCCTGTTTCCGGGTTACTCCTCAGCCGGGCGTTCCCCCCGAAGAGGCCGGGGCGGCGGTGGCGGCTGAGTCCTCGACCGGTACCTGGACAACGGTATGGACAGATTTGCTCACCGACTTGGATCGGTATAAGGGCCGCTGCTACGACATCGAGCCGGTTCCGGGCGAAGAGAATCAATACTTCTGCTTCGTCGCCTATCCGCTGGATCTGTTCGAGGAAGGCTCGGTCACCAACATGCTCACCTCGATCGTGGGCAACGTCTTCGGCTTCAAGGCCTTGAAAGCGTTGCGGC
>NZ_JANSIR010000096.1:0-3601 GCF_047462155.1 Synechococcus sp. OH2 | reverse complement strand
AGGATGTGCGGATCCCGGTGGCGTACCTGAAGACCTTCCAGGGCCCTCCCCACGGCATTCAGGTGGAGCGGGACAAATTGAATAAGTACGGCCGCCCGCTGCTGGGCTGCACCATCAAGCCCAAGCTGGGCCTTTCCGCCAAAAACTACGGACGGGCTGTGTACGAGGCGCTGCGGGGTGGTCTGGACTTCACCAAAGACGACGAAAACATCAACTCCCAGCCCTTCCAGCGCTGGCGGGATCGCTACCTCTTTGTGATGGAGGCTGTCCACAAGGCGCAGGCAGAGACTGGCGAGATCAAGGGGCACTACCTGAACGTGACGGCGCCCACTTGTGAGGAGATGTTCAAACGGGCGGAGTTTGCCAAGGAGATTGGCGCCCCCATCATCATGCACGACTACCTGACTGCCGGATTTACCGCCAACACCAGCTTGGCTAAGTGGTGCCGCGACAACGGCATCCTGCTGCACATTCACCGCGCCATGCACGCCGTGATTGACCGGCAGAAAAACCATGGCATCCACTTCCGGGTGCTGGCCAAGTGCTTGCGCATGTCCGGTGGCGACCACCTGCATGCTGGTACGGTGGTGGGCAAATTGGAGGGCGACCGCGCCATCACCATGGGCTTTGTGGATCTCATGCGGGAAAACTACGTGGAGGCCGACCGCTCTCGTGGCATTTTCTTCACCCAAGATTGGGCCTCTATGCCCGGGGTGATGCCGGTGGCCTCAGGTGGCATTCACGTCTGGCACATGCCAGCGCTGGTGGAGATCTTCGGCGACGACGCGGTGCTACAGTTTGGGGGCGGAACCCTGGGACACCCCTGGGGGAACGCTCCAGGCGCGACGGCCAACCGGGTGGCCTTGGAAGCCTGCATCCAGGCCCGCAATGAAGGTCGGGATCTGGCCCGCGAGGGCAACGACATCATCCGCGAAGCAGCCAAGTGGTCGCCAGAGCTGGCGGCTGCCTGCGAGCTGTGGAAGGAGATCAAGTTCGAATTCAAGCCCGTCGATACGCTTTAAAGTAAAGATCTGCCGGGGGCAAGGGATCCCCACCGTTCTCTTGCCCCGCTGCTTCGGCTTGCCCGTGGACTGGTCATGGATCTGAAACAGATCGCCAAAGATACGGCCAAAACCTTGATCAGCTACCTGACCTATCAGGCGATGCGCACGGTGCTGGCCCAACTGAGCGAGACGGATCCTCCTAGGGCTCTTTGGCTGCAGCAGTTCTCGGCCCGGCAAAACCTTCAGGAGGGGGAAACCTACCTGCGGGCTTTGCTGGCAGAGCGGCCTGACCTGGCCTATCGCATCATGACCGTTCGCGAGCACATTGCGGCGGAGGTGGTGGACTACCTGCCGGAAATGGCCAAGACCGGCATTCAACAGGCCAACATGGAACACCGCCGCAGCCACCTGGAACGGCTGACCTCCGCGCCGGGATCCCTGCCGGTCACGCACCCGGAAGCAGGATCCCCTCTACAGAACCCTACACCTGAAACGGAGTAACTTTAGTCATGCAAACCTTACCGAAAGAGCGCCACTACGAAACCCTTTCTTACCTGCCGCCGCTAACGGATCTGCAAATTATCAAGCAGGTGCAGTACATCTTGGATCAGGGCTACATCCCTGCCATTGAATTCAACGAATCCTCTGAACCGACGGTTCGCTACTGGACTCTGTGGAAGCTGCCCCTCTTCAGCGCCACTTCTCCCCAGGAGGTGCTGACCGAGGTACAGGCCTGCCGCAGCGCCTACCCCAATTGCTTCATCCGTGTGGTGGGTTTCGACAACATCAAGCAGTGCCAGGTACTCAGCTTCTTGGTTTACAAGCCCAGCGGCCTACGCTAAGAGAGGTTCGGGGCAATTGGTCTAATTCCCAGTCAATCAGCGCGGAGGGAGAGCTTCTCCCTCTTTTTTATTTCTTGCTTCGCATAGCCATTCTCACTCTCAAAAAACAGTCATTCCAAACAGCAACGAAACAGTTCCTTGCCTCGTTATTGCTACACAACGCTGTCGCGAAGGCGCCGCTCCAACTCCCCTCTCCCTGAGGGAGAGGGGTTGGGGGGGGGGGGCCCCTTTTTAGGATCCGATCCCCAAAAGCGCTCCCAATCCCACGGCCAGGAGAGCTGCTAGGGTCGTTTGAATGCCGTTCACCACTTCATTGCTCATCCAAGCCAGGCGAGGTTGCAACACCACCCCCATCCAGCTTTCTGCCAAGGTGGCCAGAATCCCACCCAGACAGCAAATGCCCAGCCAAAACGGGTCTCCTCTTACCCACTCCCCACCGATCCCCCAGGCCAACGTGGCCATCCCTACCGCTGCCGCCATCCCTGCCAGGGATCCCTCCAGGCTCACAGCTCCCTCTGTGCCCGCCGGCACCGGCTGAAAGGTGGTGATCAAAAAGGTCTGGCGTCCGTAGGCTTTTCCCACTTCGCTGCTGACGGTATCGGCCAACTTGGCGGCGAAGCTGGCGCTATACCCCAACCACCAGAGGGGATGGGCAAAAAGTGCATATCCCACCGCACAGGCAGCCCCCGTCAGGGCAGATCCCCAGACATTTTCCGGCCCTCGCGCCCCCTCCCGCTTCTCGGCGATCCCCTGCGCCTGCTTGCGCCGGATCCCCAGCCGGGTGACGGCGGTGCCGACTAAAAAATAGGCGGCTACTACTAGGTAACCCCGCCACCCCAGGCCCCCCCACACCAGCAGGCCAAGCAAGCCTGCATGGAGAACCCCAGCCCGCGTCAACGCCCTTTGCGGGATCAGCAGAGCCAGCGCCACCAAGGCCAGGTTGAGCCAGAGCGCCACTCCCCACTGACTTAGAAGCCACACCTGACCCATCGGTGCCCTCCATCAGCAGAAAGGGCGGCTAGAAACTAGCCACGGCAACGGAGAGGGAGGGATTCGAACCCTCGACGGAGCTTTTGGGCCCCGTAACTTCTTAGCAGGAAGCCGCTTTCGACCACTCAGCCACCTCTCCAGAGCGGCAGAGACCTCAGCAAGCTGGGATCCAGCTGCTAGCTCACCCATTGTAGAAGATGGGATCCCACCCGGCAACTGTTCTCGAGCGGGATCCCTTCCGGAACTCAGCTCACCACCTGCACATAGATATCGAAGCTGCCGCTGTTGTCGCCGTAGCTGCCCTTGGCATCGTTGACGTTGAAGGCGATATCCAAATTGGGATCCAGATCCACCTCTTGGGGCTGCTCCGGCGAGGATTCCCAAACCTGATGGGCCACCAGTTGGGCGTTGGGCTGAAACAGCACGAGGCCGTAGCGGCAAAGACCCGGGTAGCGCCACTCTGGCGGGGTCGGGATCCCTTTGCCCAGAGGCGAGCGGATGCTGGTGGAGAAGGAAAAGCCGTAGCGCCAAGCCACATTTTTCACAAAAAAGCGCAGGCGGCTGGCCCGCAGCGGGCGTCCTTGCCAGCGCAAGATATTGCCCGGCTCGTGGTTGACCCGCAGGCCGTAAAAGGCGATCCAGCCCTGCAACTTCCCCTCTTGGGGCTGCGCGCCCTCAATCACCACGGCTTGGCTCCAGTCCAAGTCGCTGCCATCACAAGTACAGCCTGTTAAGGAATCAAGGGGTACAGTAGCAACACTTAGC
>NZ_JANSIR010000095.1:239231-243458 GCF_047462155.1 Synechococcus sp. OH2 | reverse complement strand
CCATCCCCACCGTATAGACGGTGGGGAATTCCGCACCTTACGTTAAGGGCCCTGGATCCTTCCCCAAGAGCTCAGGTTTCCTGTTGTACACTGGGTTCAAGTTGGAAAATGAGGGATCCCCCATGCACTTTCGACCCGACGGCGCTCTGGACGACAGCTTGCCAGGAATAGCTGCGGAGGCAGTGGTATGGAATGCGCTACGCCAAGGGCTAGGAGCGGACGCGGGTTATCTTTTCCATCGAGCTGTTCTTTATAATCATCGCCGAGGTAATCCCAGGGCTGAGATCGACATCCTCCTGATTCATGCTGAATTGGGGATTTGGGTGTTCGAGTGTAAGGGCTTTAATCTGTACAATATTGAGAGCATCAACAACAACGAATGGCGCATGCGGCAGTGGCAAAAAGAAACAGAAACCCCTTTACAACAAGCACACAAGCAAATGTTTCAAGTCAAAGATTTACTGCGGAAAAATCCGGATATACAAACGCTAATAGATCAGATCAACTTTGGTAAGCGGGTGGCTTTGCCCCGGATCCGGCGGCAGGAATGGCAAGAGCGTTTTGGGGATCCGCCACTTATAGGGGCCTTGGTGTTTGCTGATGATCTGGAGAAACCCGAGCATCTGAAACAAAGATTGTATGAGGCTAGGCGGGTTGCCCAAGCTCCTCTCCACGAAGGAAAGCTAAAGCAGATTGTTCGGCATTTGGGCTTAGTTTTGGAAGATGATACCAATAGCCAGCCTAACTATGGCTACGATTCACAAATGGTGATCCGGCGCGTCCAAGAAGGGATCTTCAAACTCGATGAAGACCAACGCAAAATTGCCACCCAATATCCTGAGGGGCCGCAGCGGTTGCGGGGCCTGGCGGGGACGGGCAAAACGGTAGTCTTGACTCGCAGGGCAGCCAAAATCCACGCCGACCACCCGGATTGGGACATCGCCGTAGTTTTCTACACCCGCTCTCTCTATGAGCAAATTCGCAGGCAAATCTCGGAAGTCTGTCAGAGCAAGTTTGACATCGAGCCAAATTGGCAAAAGCTTCGGGTGATGCATGCCTGGGGATCCCAGGATCAGCTTGGGTTTTATCGCCTGCTCGCTCACCAATGTGGCTTGCTGCCCAAAAGCTTGGAGCAGGCAAGGGCAGAGCTGAGGGATAAAAATGACTATACAACGGAGCCCTTTGACTACGTCTGCCAAGAGTTAGGAGAGAAAGCCAAGGAAATCCCTCAACTTTTTGACGCCATCTTGATCGATGAAGGTCAAGATTTGCCGCCTGCCTTTTACCGTTTAGCCTATCAAACTTTACGGGATCCCAAGCGGCTCTACTGGGCCTATGACGAAGCCCAGGGCATTGGCTCGTTGACGGTGCCAGGGGCAGCCGAGCTATTCGGGCGCGACGAGACGGGCAAACCCAAAGTGCGGTTGGGAGGGCGAGCCATCGTACTGCGTCATTGCTACCGCACTCCAAACATCATCCTCATGGCTGCCCATGCCATCAACATGGGTCTTTTGCGTGGAGGCCAGCCTTTGCAGGGGGTTACTCAAAAAGACCAGTGGGAAGGTTTGGGTTACGAAGTGATAGAAGGTGATTTTCGCAAGCCTGGATCCCCAATTACCCTCACCCGCAAGGCTTGCCATCCCGTCGATCAAGAAAACTTTGATCCCAAGGTGGATCCCCAGTCGCTGCTGGTCTGGCGCACCTTCCCTTCTGAGGAAGAGGAGCAGAATTGGATTGCCCAACAGATCGAGCGCGACCTGAAGCAGTGGAGTTTTCGGCCGGAAGATCTTCTAGTGACAAGTGTAGCCAGCTTCAGAGGGAGCAGACCCTACTGGGAAAGCCTAAAGGCCAGGCTCAAACAAAGAGGAATTAGCGCCCTCATTGCTGGCGAAGATGCCGATCGGGATATTTTCCGCTTGCCGGGGCACGTCACCCTGTCGGGGATCTTCCGGGCCAAGGGCAACGAAGCTTGGAAAGTCTACGTCTGCCAGTTTCAAAACGCCACCGAGCCGGGGCTAAGTGTAGAGGAGCAACTGCGCCGGCGCAATCAAGCTTTTGTGGCCTTGACACGCACCAAGATCTGGTGTGTGGTTACAGGGATCTCCCCCAAAGATCAATTGGCTCCCGCCTTCCAAGAGCTGCGGCAGGCCAAGGAGCAGTACCCCTACCTACGCTTCCCAGCTTTTAACAAGGGATCCCTGCGGCGGGTTCATGAGGTGGATCTAGACTTGGAAGGTGCTTGAAGAACTACCGTCTGCCCTCAAGCGAGCCCAGCTCTGTCATCGCTTTTGCCATGTCGTCTAGGTCGTTCACCTTCTCCTCAATGGCTGCAAGAATTGCGTCGTAGGTGTTGGCCAAGCGGAGGTGGCAGCAGCTTTGGTGGTAGAAGTGGAGCTGAATCCCTTTCCAAACCCAGACGGGTGGGCGGCAAAGTTGCCAGAGCCTGTTGCTTGGCGAACTTGATTGAGGCGGGCAATCTCTTGGGCCAAAAGATCCCGTTGTGAGTGGAGCTGATCGAGTTTGGCAGCGCCCTCTTTCAAGTACTGAACAAGCTTCTGTTTTTTGGCTTGCAAATCTTCTATTGAGGCTTTTAGATTTTGCTCTTCTGCACGCAGTTGCGCCAGCCATGCTTGCTGAGATCGGATCTGGGATCCCAACTCACAATGGGTTTGAGGATCAGTTCCATCGCCCGCTTCCTCTTCCTGAAGCTTTCCTTTCAAAAATGCTCAACGCCTTACGGCAATCAAAGGAAAATCATATTTCGGTAGCCTCTTCCCTCCTCCTACCCAGATGCGTGCTCAACGCCTTACGGCAATCAAAGGAAAATCATGCCGCACCTCAGAATCCTTGCTTTGCAAGGCCCCGATAGCCACTTGGCAAGGTGCTCAGCGCCTTACGGCAATCAGAGGAAAACCATGCGCTTCGATTGTACCCTAACTGGCAGTCAAAGCCTAGCGAACAGGCTTCCCATGAGGGTTCTGAGGTTTTGCAAGCATCTCCAAGCAAGTGGAAACGGCTGGGATCCGCTTACAGCAAGGCTTTGAGGTTTGTTAGAAGCTGAGATACCTCTCACAACGGTGGATCCTTGTTTCTTCAAGTTTTGCCTGAGTTTATCGCCTAATACCGGAATTTGCCCCCGGAACAACTGGCGGCTGCAGGCCAGGAAGTTCTCCAACTGGCCGATGAGAAGCTCTTTCGCTTCACGATTAGCCCTTAGCAGGAAATCTTGTTTTGGGATCCCTTCAGCATTTGTCAATGGCCTGGAGACGAACTAGCAGGCTGCTTTATCGCTATTTGCACTAAGCCCACTAAGGGATCCGCGCTCGGGCAAACACATTCTAGGGAACAACCTTCAAGCCCGGCAAGCAATCGTCTTGGGTGGCTTGGGATCCCGCAAATATCTGCGGCGGGGCATCGGGGTAGAAGACGGTGATGCCCTTGGCCTGCGGATCCACAATCCAAACGCGGGGGATCCCGGCCTCCAAATAGTCCGCTGCTTTTTGAACTGCAGCCCCAAAGCTCTGACCGGGAGAGAGGATCTCGGTTTGGGGGCTGTCCTCAAAAAGTTGATCATGCCATTGCACCCAAGAGGAAACAGTTTTGACCGTCAGTCTGGGGTTCTGGGTCAAACGGGCGGCCAGGGATCCCTTGACAATCCAACAAAACCAGGAGACCAGGATACCTCGCCGCTTTAACTAAACGCGCAGAATTCCCCACCGTCTATACGGTAGGATGGGTAGCACCCCCAGCTTGAGGCTGGATATACTGTTTCACTATTTCTAAGGCTGCACCAAACAATACACCTAGAATTGTGCCAAAACTTGTCTTTTTCCCAGTATACCCTACTCAGTTGTTCTCCAAATTGCTACCTCAAAACTCGGCTCGATTTCTGAGTTTTGTCATAGAAGGTGCTGCTTACAAGAAGTACTGTACTGACTTTAGCCTTGACTGAGTACCGTAAGGTGAGTAAAACTGTACGGGTAAACAGACGGCAGATGTTGCGACTCTATCCCAACAAAAGCCAGGAGAAGGCTATGCTCGTCGTCTGCACTGTTACTTGTACAACGCTTGCGTCGCTCAAAGGACTCCGTCTCGCTTGCGCAGTCGGCACTATTCAGGCTGGACATATCCCAGCTCTTCGGGATGAAAGGTAACCAGTAACGGTAAGCACGGCACCGTCACCCTCAATGACTTGGGCATTACCCTAAAGAGGCGGAGCAGGGACAA
>NZ_JANSIR010000095.1:238415-239126 GCF_047462155.1 Synechococcus sp. OH2 | reverse complement strand
GATTGGGGAAAACCGACCACGCTAACCCTTGTCTACAAACCATCTTTGCGGCAGTGGTATGCTTCGTTCCCCGTAGAGGTGGAGGTACCCCATGGCTCCCAGTTGGAGTTGAGGGATGAGTCTATCGTTGCCTACGATTCGGGCACCGAGACAGCCATCACCTTGTATAACGGGAGCAGAGGCTCGGCACACGGGATCCATGAAGCACCTGGGCCAGAGGAAGAGACGGAAGCCTTGCCCAGGTGGGGAAACCCCAGCTGCTTATGCAGTGGGGCCTAACTGCTGTTTGGGGAGGCTTGCGTTGCCCGCAGCTCTTCTTCCTTTGGGAGAGGGGAGCTAGCAACGCAACTTGTAGCACCAGGGCTGCCGGGCTCCCTTAGCTAATCTTGAGGCTGTTGATGTTGCACCGTCTCAGGGCAGGCGCCGTTCGCCTCACCAAGCCCGTCAGCACATTGCCAGGGCCAATTTCCCATACCTCTTGGATACCGTCGGCAGCCATCTGTAGCACTGTCTCTCGCCAGCGGACTGGAGCAGTCATCTGGGACAGCAGCGCCTGCTTGAGAACTTGGGGATCTCGGCTGGCGGCAGCCGTGCAATTGCTGTAGACCGGCACTCGCGGAGCCTGAAAGTCAACCTCGCGCAAGGTGTGGGCAAAGGTTTCCGCCGCCGCCTGCATCAAGGGCGAGTGAAAGGCGCCGCTGACTTTGAGGG
>NZ_JANSIR010000095.1:234174-238286 GCF_047462155.1 Synechococcus sp. OH2 | reverse complement strand
CCTGCAACTGCTCACAGACAGCCTGCCCCCCCTCGACCGAGCCGCTGATCACCACCTGATCCGGGCTGTTGTCGTTGGCAATGACCACGTCGGAGGTCATCTGGCACAGGTGCTCCAGCTTATCGCGATCAAAGCCAATCACCGCCGCCATGCTGCCGGGGGGATCCCCTGCAGCTTCCATCAACTGGCCCCGCAGCGCCACCAGCCGCAGGCCAGTCTCAAAATCAAATACCCCGGCAGCGTAGAGGGCGCTATATTCTCCCAAGCTGTGGCCGGCTGTACAGGCAGGAGCCTGACCCTGAGCGTAGAGATAGTCCGTCAGCAGGGCTGATACGGTGAATAAAGCCGGCTGCGTGTAGCCGGTCTGATGGATCTGCTCTTCCGAGAGCGCCAAGGGATCCCATCCCAGCCTCTCGCGGGCCAAAGCCAACTTCTGGGCCGCCCCCGGCCAATCCTGTAAGTCCTTTCCCATGCCCACGGCTTGGGATCCCTGGCCGGGATAGATCCAGGCAACGGTCATCAACTCATTTCCCCCAACGAAAGACAATCGCTCCCCAGGTGAGGCCGGCGCCAAAGCCTGCCATCACCCCCAGATCGCCAGCGCCAAAGCGCCCCTGCGCGATCCAGGTGGCCAAGGCAATCGGCACCGAAGCGCCGGAGGTGTTGCCGTACTGTTCTAGGACGCTGGCCACCCGCTGGGGATCCAACTGCAAGCGCTTGGCCACAGCATCGAGGATGCGCTGGTTGGCCTGGTGGATGAAGTAGCCTTGCACGGCTGCTGCGGGGATCCCGGCCCGAAAGAGAGCCTTCTCGACAATCTCCGGCACCGCCTGGACGGCAAACTTGTACACCTCGCGGCCATTCATAGCGATGGGGCAGCAGCGGTATTGCCCCACCTGCAGGGATCCCACCAGGGTCTTGGTCTCGGTGGCCATAGCCAGGCTGAGTAGCTCGCTGCCGCTGCCATCGCTGCGCAGCTCGATGCTGAGGATGCCGCTGTCCCCCTCTCTTGCGGCTTCCAGCACCACCGCCCCCGCGCCGTCCCCAAACAGGACGCAGGTGGTGCGATCCGTCCAGTCCACTGTGCGAGAGAGCACGTCCGCCGCCACCACCAGTGCCCGCCGGTACAGCCCGGTTTGGAGAAACTGGGCTGCCGTGGCCACGGCAAACACAAACCCCGTACAGGCGGCTGTCAGGTCAAAAGCCACCGCCTGTGTCGCCCCCAGCGCTGCCTGTACCCGCGGAGCCGAGCCGAAGCGATCGACGCCGGTGGAGGTGGCCAGGAGGATCAGATCCAGCTCCTGGGGTGGGATCCCGGACTGTGCCAGGGCGGCCTTTGCCGCTTGAACCGCCAAATCCACCAGGCTGAGGTCGGGGGGCAGGATGCGCCGTTGGCGAATGCCGGTGCGGGGCCAGATCCACTCGTCGGAAGTCTCCACAATCTGGCTGAGGTCGTCATTGCTCAGGCAGGGAGCCGGCAGGGCAGCTCCCACCCCTACCAGGCGCACGGTCGGGAGGCCATTGCTGGGCATGGACACTATCCTTCCGCCCGCTCCAGGGATCCTACCGGCAGGGCTTCTGGACTGGGGTTAGAGGCCGAGGCCAGAGGACGGGCATTCTCTCCGGGATTGGACTTGGATGGGGGGGAGTCAGTCATTTCCGCTTGCAGCCGCTGTAGGATCTTCTGCTCCGCCGCCTCTTTGGCCAGGCGAATGGCATGGTAGACCATCGCCGCCTTAGAGCTGCCGTGGGTAATGACGCAGATGCCGTTCACCCCCAGCAACAAGGCGCCACCATATTCTACATAGTCCATGCGCCGCTTCACCTGCTTCAGGTTGGGCCGGAGCAGCCAGCAGCCCAGTTTGCCACGCCAGCCGCGGGGCAACTCCTCCCGCAGCACCTGGGTGATCACCTGGCCAACGCTCTCCGCAAACTTGAGCAGGGCGTTGCCCACAAAGCCGTCGCACACCACCACATCAAAGTCCCCCGTCAACACATCCCGCCCCTCGGCGTTGCCGGCAAAGTGGATCCCTGGCAACTGTCTCAAGCGCTGATGGGTGGCCAGGGCCAGGTCGTTGCCCTTGTTGGGTTCCTCGCCAATGTTGAGCAGGCCCACCCGCGGCTTCTCAATCCCCAGCACGCACTGGCAGTAGAGGGATCCCATGCGGGCAAATTGTTCCAAGAAGCGGGGCCGGCAGTCCACGTTGGCTCCCACATCCAAAAGCAACACCGGCTTGCCCTTCAAAGTGGGCAAAAGAGCGCCAATGGCCGGGCGGTCGATCCCCGCCAATCGGCCTAAGTTGAGGTAGGCAGCGGCCATCGCAGCCCCAGTGTTGCCAGCAGCCACCACTGCATCTGCCTGCTTGGTGCGCACCTGTTGCATGGAGACGTTGATAGAGGCCTGCGGCTTTCTGCGCACCGCCAGGGGCTCTTCCGCCATGCCCACTTCGTCCTCAGCAGGCACGACAGTGATCCCAGGCGGCAGTGGCCGGGGCAGAAAAGGCTCGAGAGCGTCTGGACGACCGACCAGCGCAATCCCCACCTGAAGATACCGATGGGCCAGCAGGGCGCCCTTGATGATCTCTTCGGGAGCGTAGTCACCTCCCATCGCATCAACTGCAATTCGCACGAGCTGACCTCACACTGGAACACTCCTGACAAGCAAAATGCGGGGATCTCCGCTGCTTCTTTGCCTCGAGAAGTTGGGATCCCACTATCTACAAGGGGCTATCGAATTTTACCAGATTTGCTCTCTTTGGTTGAGGCTGGCGAGCGCCTGTTCAAAGCAGTAGGGGAGCACTGCCCACCTGCCCCAGGAAGAGGACAGGACACGCTCTTTACCGCTGGGTGAGAGCGGCCAGGAGGGATTGCACCTGCTGGACATGGGCACTGGCCACGGAGCCCCTGTCTTGATGTTGACCCAGCTCCGCCTCCAACTGAGCCAGTTGTTGTGCCAACTCCGCCCAGCGATCTCGCTCGGGGTAGAGGGTGGCCTGGAGATGGTTGAGGCGGCCCCAGGTTTCTGCCATCGCCTGGGTGCGGGCCCGCAGGGATCCCTCCTCTTGCTCCAGTTGTTGCCACTGCTGCTCCAACTCTTGCCGCTGGCGGGCAAGCTGCTCCTGTTGAGAAGGCAAAGACGCCTCCAGTTGTTGAATGAGGGTTTGCAGACGGCTTTTTTCCTGGAGCAGCTCCTGCTTCTGGCTGCCGATCTGCTCGAGGATCGGCCCGATATCCACCTGAACTGGGGCGGCAGCCTGATTTTGAAGCTGCCTAAGGCGGGCTTCCTGGCGGGTCAGCTCTTCGTATTCCCGCTGCAGGTTTTTCTCCTGGGGCGCCAGGGCCTCTTCCAGGGCGCTACAGGCAGACTGGGCGTAGTCGATATCCATCTCGATGTCAAACCGCTCTTCGGGAGAGGCGGTGGCCAGCCGCTCTTGCAGCTCCCGCAAGGTCTGCCGGTTTTGCTCCAGCTCGGCCCGCTGTTGGCTGACTTGGGCCGCCCGCTGCTCATAATCTCGACGCATCTGGCTCACCAAGGCCGCCAGCTCCTCCACTGAGATCGCAGACCCTGAGGCACCTGACCCGCTGTTGCTACTGCCATCGACGATGAAGTCGTACTCCTGCACCAGACGATAGGCTTTTTGGAACAAGCTCTCTTGGGACTGCAACTGCTGGAGGATCCTCTGCAGTTGCTCCTGATAGGCTCGCAGGGATCCCTGCCGGGCATGCCATTCGGCTTGGCTCTGCTCCAGGGATCGTTGGGATCCCCACCAGGCGGCGCAGCGCTCCCGCCAGGTACGGTAGTCTCGATCCAGCTCCTCCTGTTGGGCGTGGGCCTGCTGACGTTCTTGTTCCAGTTGGGCAATCTCTTGATTGAAGTGCTCCTGCTGCTGCTGAACCTGGCTTTTTAAACTCTGGAGAAGAGCCAAGGGATTCGCAGAGAAATGTAAACTCTCCTGAACTTCTTGCAGCAAAACCTGGAGCTGGGCTGCTTCTGTTTCCCCCAGCCGGCTGGAGCGGGCCTCTTGCAACTGAGCTTCCAGTTCCTGCCGTTGCCGGTTCAGGGCTTCTCGTTGTTCTCCGATTAGACGCTGCTGCTCGGCCAGGTAGGCCTG
>NZ_JANSIR010000095.1:224255-234008 GCF_047462155.1 Synechococcus sp. OH2 | reverse complement strand
GGGCTGCCAGCTCCATCTCACGGCGGGTGAGCTCATGCGCCTGAAAGGTGAGGGATTGTTTCCAAACCTCGATCTCCTCTTCCTGGCTGCGGGCTTTGAGCTGAAGTTGGCTGAAGTTTTGCAGGTAGGTCACCAGTTGGCGAGCGGCTTCGTTGATGCGGGTGACCTGACGGCTGCCGGTGATTTCTGCCAGCACCAGGGCCCCATCCTTGAAGCGCCCGGCCTCCTGGGCGATGCGGCCCTCTAGAGTAATCGATTCTTCGTTCACAGGCACCCAGGTGTTGTCCTGCTGCTGCTTGGCCAGCAATTGCAGAGACGACTTAGCAAACCCAATTGGCTTGGATAGCTCTGCTAGGTACAGCACGCCCGAACTCCTTCAAAACAGCATGGACAGCGATATCCCAAACTCTGCCTCAGCCGAGCCTTTGTCCACAGTTGGGCAAGATGGGGAGACGAAACGGCTGCTGCAGCAAGGCACCCCAGGGCGCGAAAACCTGCGTCAAGCCTCTCAATTGACCGAGGTTGACTTGGATCTATCTCGATCCATCTCGTCCTGAGCAGCACCTTGTCTCGTATCAAGCAGCGCCTCAGCCGGCTCCCTACTGAACTGTCAGTGTAACCAGCATCTGCGGCTGCTCAGTCCCAAACTCAACCATAGGGTAAAAAAAACACCTTTGCCAGAGGCGGTTTGGGGATATGCGGAGTAGCTATTCAAACCGACCGCAGAGCACTAGAGTAGTCTAGGGTGAGGTGTAGAGTTCTGCTCAGGGGTGGTATGGAGCTGCAAGGTGAGCCGCTGGCCGTTCGTCGGCGTTCTCCTGCCCCGCCGGTCGTCGTGGCCTCTCAGGTGTACCAGACAACAGCGCCGGAAGCCAAACCGCGCCACATTTTAGAGGAGATCATCTGGCACAAAGAGCAGGAGGTGGAGCGCCGGCGGGAGCAGCTCCCCCTAAAGCAATTGCAGCAGCAACTGGATCAAGCGCCGCCGGTGCGAGACTTTGTGGCGGCCCTTACCCAATCCCCTCACCCCGTTTCCCTCATCGCTGAGGTGAAAAAAGCCTCCCCCAGCCGTGGGGTTCTCCGGGATCCCTTTGATCCGGTGGCCATTGCGCAAAGCTACGAGGCGGCGGGAGCCAGTTGCCTGTCGGTGCTCACGGATGAGCGGTTTTTTCAGGGCAGCGGCGAGTATCTGCGCCAGATCCGCCAGGCAGTCGGGATCCCCATCCTGTGCAAGGAGTTCATCCTCTACCCTTACCAAATTCTCTGGGCGCGTACTCTGGGGGCGGATGCGGTGCTGTTGATTGCTGCCATTCTCTCGGATGCGGATTTGGGCTATTTTCTCAAGCTGATCCAGCAATTGGGCATGGCAGCTCTGCTGGAGGTGCACACTTGCCAAGAGTTACAGCGGGTTTTGGGCTTGCCGCAACTGCACCAGGCCAAAGGTCAGGTGTTGATCGGCATCAACAATCGGGATCTCAAAACCTTTGCGGTGGACTTGAACACGACGCGGGATCTCTTGGCCGCCCACCGGGATCGCCTGGGCGATCTGCCGGTGGTCAGCGAATCCGGCATTCACTCTCCTGCCGATCTGCAGCAGTTGCGGAGCTGGGGGGTGCGCGCCGTGCTGGTGGGGGAAGCGCTGGTAACGCAGCCGGATCCCGGCCAAGCCGTCCGCTCCCTGTTGTCACCCCAGTAAACCCAGGATTGTCAATGAATCCCAAGAATGGCCTAGATCGATGAAACGTATTCCTGTGCCAGCTCACGTCCACTACGAATTTCTGCTGCGGGTTCTGGAGCGGCAAACGTTTCCGACTGTGGAGGAACAGGATTTTGGCAATCGAGCCCGCACGCAAGAGCTGATCAACTCTTTGCGCAAAGCCCTGACCCAACAGTTGCAACTGGAGGAGGAGTGGCGACAGCGGGGCTATCAGGTGGATTACCGCTGGAACATAGAGGAACCTCAGCCACCCTCTTGACCTTCCAGCCCACTGGAAGGTTTAGCATCAAGCAGGTGGCATTGGGTTGGGGAGGCTTCCCAGGATGCAAGTTGTTTTGACGGTGCCCAAGCTGGCCTGCGCGGCTTGTGTAGATACCATCACGCAGGCGGTGCGGCAACGGGATCCCCAGGCCCACGTGGAAGCGGATCCCAAGACCAAGCAGGTGCGGATTACGTCTGAGCGAGCCGACAGCGACTGGCGGCAGGTGCTTGCCCAAGTGGGCTATCCGCCGGCCTAGCGATTTTTTCCTGCCCGGCAGCGTTAGCAGGACAGAGTTCAGAGGTGGGGTTTTCCCCTTGTGGGGGGGAAGAGAGCTTTTGCGTCGCTTTTTCTTTACTACCTAAATTTTTGCTCTGAGGACAGCCATGTCTGATTCTGGTTCCCATTCCGCTGCCCCCGGCCTGTCCGCTTCATCTGCTGGCGGCACTTGGCGCTTGGCCATCCAGGGTATGAGCTGTGCCTCCTGCGCTGCCGGCATTGAACAGGCCCTGAGTCGCGTGCGGGGCGTTACAGCCCAAACGGTCAACTTTGCCAGCGAGCAGGCCATCGTCCGTGGGGATCCCCGGCTGGTGAATCCCCAAGCGTTGATCCGGGTGGTGGAGCAGGCGGGGTATCGGGCGTGCTTGGTCGAAGACGATTGGCAACAGTCGGATCCGGACGACACAGAACGGATCGCCCAATGGGTGGCGGAACGGGAATTGAAGCTGAAGGTGGCGATAGGAGTGGGCCTCAGCACGGTGCTGCTGATCGGATCCCTGCCGATGATGCTGGGACGGGAGATCCCCGGCCTGCCCCCCTGGCTGCAGGATCCGTGGTTGCAGTTGCTGCTGACGGCGCCGGTGCAGTTTTGGGTGGGCCAGCACTTTTATCGTGGCGCCTGGGTGGCTTGGCAACGGCGCTCGGCGGACATGAATACCTTGGTAGCTTTGGGAACGAGCGCTGCTTTTTTCTACTCCCTTTTAGCGACGACTTTCCCCGACTTCTTTCATCGCCAGGGCCTGCACCCGGATGTGTATTACGAAGTGGCGGCGGTGGTCGTCACCCTGGTGCTGGTGGGCAAGTGGATGGAGCAGCGGGCCAAAGGGCAAACCTCCGAAGCCATTCGCAAGCTGATGGGGTTGCAGCCGAAAACGGCAAGGGTCATCCGCGATGGGGTGGAGCAGGATATCCCGATTGCGGCGGTGCAGGTGGGGGATCGGATCCGGGTGCGCCCTGGTGAGAAGGTGCCGGTGGATGGGGTCATTCTAGAGGGATCCTCCAGCCTGGACGAGTCGATGGTGACTGGCGAGAGCCTGCCGGTGAGTAAGTCGGCAGGAGATGAGGTGATCGGGGCCACCCTCAACCAGACGGGGAGCTTTGTGATGGAAGCGCGGCGGGTGGGCAAAGATACGCTTCTGGCCCAGATCGTGCGCCTGGTGCGGGAGGCCCAGGGATCCAAGGCCCCCATTCAGCAAGTGGCGGATCGGGTGACCTCCTGGTTTGTGCCGGCGGTGATCGGGGTAGCCATTCTAACTTTTGTCCTCTGGTGGGGGCTGGCGGGCAATCCAACGCTGGCCTTAGTGAACACCATTGGGGTGCTGATCATCGCCTGCCCTTGTGCGCTGGGGTTGGCCACCCCCACCTCGATCATGGTGGCGACGGGGCGGGGGGCGGAATTGGGGATCCTGGTAAAAAGCGCCGATAGCCTGGAATTGGCCCACCGCTTGCGCACGGTGGTCTTGGACAAAACCGGCACCCTCACCGAGGGCCGTCCCAGCGTCACCGATATCTGGACGCCAGGCTCTTCTCCCCTAGCCCTGTTGCGCCTGGCAGCAGCAGTGGAACAATACTCGGAACATCCGCTGGCCCAGGCGGTGGTGCAAAAAGCCAAAGCCGAAGGCATCTCAATCCCGTCGGCCCAGCACTTTCAGGCAAAAGTGGGCGAGGGGGCAGAAGCCTGGGTGGAGGGGCAGCAGGTGCGCATCGGTCGGCTGAGCTGGCTGCAGGCGATAGGGATCCCGTGGGATCCCTCTTGGTCGGAGCGGGTTCAGACCTGGGAAAGCCAAGGCAAAACGGTGATCGGCGTGGCGCAATCCCATCGTCTGGTGGGGCTGTTGGCCATTGCCGACCCGATCAAACCCACCTCCCCCGCCGCGGTGCGCCAGCTGCAGGAGATGGGCCTGGAGGTGATTCTGCTGACCGGGGATAACCCCACCACCGCTCAGGCCATTGCTCGGCAGGCAGGCATTCGCCGGGTGATCGCCCAAGTCCGTCCCGAGCAAAAGGCAGCCTACATTCGCCAGCTCAGACGGCCCCGACACCCGGTAGCGATGGTGGGAGATGGCATCAACGATGCGCCGGCACTGGCAGAAGCCGATGTGGGGATCGCCATCGGGACGGGCACCGATGTGGCCATAGCTGCCAGCGACATTACCCTAATAGCCGGCGATTTGCGGGGCGTGGTCACCGCCATTCAACTCAGCCGCGCCACTCTTGCCAACATCCGCCAAAATCTCTTCTTCGCCTTTATCTACAACACCCTCGGGATCCCGATTGCCGCCGGGGCGCTCTACCCCTTCACCGGCTGGTTGCTCAACCCCATGCTGGCGGGGGCGGCCATGGCCTTGAGCTCTGTTTCTGTAGTGGCTAACGCCCTGCGGCTGCGGCATTTTCGGCCCTCACCCCCAGCCCCTCTCCCTGAGGGAGAGGGGAGCTAGGGATCAAGGTAGGGGGCCGGGGCTATCCCCCCAGGGGGGCTTGGTGAAGAGCAAGCGGCAAGCTAACCTAAGAGGCTCGGGCAGATTGGGGAAAGCGCGGTGCAAATCCGCCACTGTGACGCAACTGTGATGGGATCCCTCCCTCAGCCAGAACACCCACCTGCCCTTGTCCTGTACCCCTTGCGATTCACAAGGAACGGAGTTTTTTGTGTTGAATACCCTCCCTGTTTCCCCTCCCCTTGCGGTTGGGCAGTTTCCTTCTCCTCCATTGCCCCTCTTGCTCATCGGCCATGGATCCCGCGACCCGGAGGGGCAGCAAGCCTTTCTGGAGTTGGCCCAAGCGTACCAATCCCTCACCCCCCAGCGGCCGGTGATCCCTTGTTTTTTGGAGCTGGCGCAGCCGAGCATCGCCCAGGGGGTGGAACAATGCTTGGCCCAAGGGTGGCAGGAGATCGTGGCTCTGCCGCTGTTGTTGTTTGGGGCGCGCCACAACAAGTTCGACGTGACCGTGGAGCTGGATCGCCTGCAGGCCCTCCACCCGCAGTTGCGCATCCACTACGGGGGGCCGCTTCCGGGCCGGCGATACTTTCAACGTCATCGCTCCCAGGGCAGAGATTTGGGGCACCGTGCGCAGCTTTCAGCCGGAAGTGCGGGATTTGCTGGCAAGGCGTATTGAAGAAATCGTGGCCGGCATTTGCCAAGCCTACGGGGCCACCTACGAGTTCCAGTACGAGCGGGGCTATCCGGCGGTTCACAATGACCCTGCCATAGCAGCCCTGGTAGAACAAGCCGCCCGCCAGGTGTTTGGTTCAGAAGCCGCGATCGTTCCTGAGATGACCCTGGGCGGGGAAGATGTCTCGTTTTTCCTCAACGAGGTGCCCGGCTGCTACTTTTTCCTGGGATCCGCCAACCCTGCCAAAGGACTAGATTATCCCCATCACCATCCCCGCTTTGACTTTGATGAAGCTGCTCTCGGCATTGGCGTGGAGCTGTTCTTGCGCTGCATTGAAAACTACACCGGAAAGACTTTGGGCTGAGGGGAGCACTTCCCAGAAAAGCTATGGCCACTGGAATATAACTGACGAAGCCGCTCGCTACGTCAAGTCCTAGCTCCCCTCTCCCTGAGGGAGAGGGGCCGGGGGTGAGGGCCTCAGGGAGAGGGGTCGCCTCTAGGGCCGGAGTAGGTCGGCGGATCCAGCGCCGGGGATCGGCAAGCGTTGCAGCGGTTCTGGGGTGGGCGGGGCAGGGACAGGGTTCAAGGCGGTGGGAATGTACAGGGGCTTGGGATCGGGATCCCCGCCGAAGGCCAGCAGAATGGCCCGCAGCAGGGCCTGTCGCTGTTGCCGGGTCAGGGCTTGCACGGCTGCCTTGTCTTGGGCATAGGGGTTAACCGTCAGGCGCTCGGCACCCGGGTAGCGCTGGGCAACTATCGGCTCATTGGCGTCCAAATAGTCCGCTAGCGTCAGTTGCCAGTCAAAGCGGTCGGTAGGAGAGCGACCGACCACCTGCAGGTGGTAGACCATCATCCGCCGCACCAAGGTATCTTCCTCGGGCGCGGGGCCGCCGTCATTGGGGTTCACGGGGGTATAGCCATTTTCCAGCGGCAAATCTGGCAAGGCCGCGTAGACCTGCCGCGCCGCCTCAGGAATCAGCCGCAACTGGGCATAGGCAGGGCCGGATCCCAGTAGAGCCACAGCGGCAATGCCCACCCAACTTCGCCAAAGAGCTTGTTTCCTCACCACAACTTTCTTCTCCGCTGGCAGCAAACTAGCGTTCCAAATGGTCGTGAAACTTTTTTTTGAGCTGCAATGCTCATCTCTCCTGAGCAGAAAAGCTTGGGATCCCGGAGCACTTGGGAAGTGTCGCAACCTACAAGGGACGGTCATGAACCGTTCTAAACTGCATGGATTTTTTGACTCAACATTTATAGACAGGATGCTCGGCTGCTGGTTGACCTCAGCTTTTGAGGATCTCTAGTCAATACTCAATCCCTCAACCACTTGAGGCTGAGGACGTGGCTTAAGGGGAGCAGATTGGGCCAGGCGATCCCGTTGGCGATGCGCCTGAAAGTGATTTTGCCACAAGCCGAGGATATCTAGGGTTTCGCCACCATGCTGGGTGTAGCGCTGCCGCACTTTACACAGAACAGGGGTATTGACACACACACCGGAGACGATTACCTGACCCTTGCTCAAAGCCGGCAATTCTTGGAGCAGATCCCGTCCGGCAGCCTCAACGCTGTGGCGCAGGTTTTCTTGATCGGAAGGGTTGACGATTCGCATCAAAAATTGGCTCATGCATTGCGACAGAATATCTGAGTCCAACTTGCCGGGGCGTTGCGTAATGAGACCTACTCCCAGTCCAAACTTGCGTCCTTCGCTAAGGATGGTGCGCAACACCTGCTTGCAGCGGGAAGGCTCGTGGGCAGGGGCAAAGCGATGGGCCTCTTCCAACAAGATAAAAACAGGATAGGGCAGGTAATTTTCATCCCCCGGCTGGATCTTGCCTTTATGGGTGTTAATGCGGGCGTAATTGGCCTGGCGCAGAATAGCAGCGGCAATCACCTGCTGCTCTTCCTGGCTAATCTCGTGCATTTGTAAGATGGTTACCTGCCCTGGCTCAAACAAATCCTTTGGAGCCAGGTGTTCTACATTGCTGAAATAGGGAGAGCGATCGATCTGCTCCAGCTTCCACTCCAGGGCAGGTGCTGAGGATCCTTGAGATCCATCTTCCTTGGAATCCGCTTCGTTGACGGCGTCGATCAGATCCTGAATCGTCCAACGTACTGGATTAAACTGGGTAACCTTGCGGAAAGCCTTCTCTAGGAAAGATTTCTGCCGGTCGGTGGTCTCTGGCAGGAGGGTAAGGATATCGAAAAAGTTGAGAGAAGACACACGGATCTTAATTTCTTGTGGGGAGAGAACCTTAACCTTAGGGCGGTAGCCGTCTTCGCCCAAAAACTTGGGGTGGGACTGCATCTCTGCCAGCGTATGGTATTCCCCATGAGGATCAAAAATAAGAACAGCAGCCCGGTTTTTGGGCAACATCAACTCTTCAATCAAGCCCCCCGCCGTATAGGATTTTCCGGATCCCGTCCCTGCCAAAATAGCCAGATGGGTGCTAACCATTTCCTTGACATCCAGCACCACGGGCACCGCTCCCTCATCGCGCAACAGCAAACTGCCCAAGTGAGCGCCCCCAATGGCTGTTTCATCCCGTTTGTTCAAAATCGATTTCAGCAGACGATTGGAGGCCAAAAAGACTTTGGCACCGGGATCCGGAGGGCGACGGGGGTTAATAAAGCCCATGGCGCGGTGAAAATAGCCGATGACCTCGACGGTAACTGCGTAGATTTCTGGGTTGGGATGGGTAAAGCCCACCAAAGCCACAATGGTGCTGGGATCGATCTCGGTGTCGGCAAAGATGCGATCGGGAATGTGATCCAAAAGCTGGACTTGGCTGATTTTGCCTAGGATTTGCAGGGTTTGGGACTGGAGATCCCGCACTTCATAGTAGACAAAATCGCCTACCCTTACGGCTTGGGTATTGGAAGTGATAAACACATATTGGTTGGGGGTTTCACCGGGGCCCTTGACGGTGCCGATTACCGCTGGGGCTTCTTCATCAGAGGAGAAAACAGCTTTTGGATAGCGCCCATTCTCAGAGGGCTGAGGCATCCCTACAGTTTTTTTGGTCATCAGCGCATCGCTCCTACGGTCATTTTCCAGGCCAATTCTTTACTTAGAATTTGCAGGGCCCGCTGTTGGACTGGATCGGAAAACATGGGTATGATATCGTTCAAGACTTGATAAATAAGGTGGTCAGCAAAGTTGCCACCGCTGCTCAAGAGCAATCCATAGTACGAAAACTGGGTTTGACCTTGGGGATCTTGGTGAAAACGTAGGATTTCTTCTTGGCTCATGCGAAAAACGGGTGTGTTTACGGGCACCACCACGCGCGGGATCCCTTGCCGGCCACAGCCCCGCTCTTCGTCCAAAGCTCCGATGAGAACCACCGAAAGCAGTGTGCGCACCTCGTTTTGTAAATCAGGGGAAAAATAGGGATCCGGCTGGCTGGAAAGGCGTGGGCCGGAGTTGAGAAAGAGTGGGTTGACAATTTGGGTGTTATAGACCAGACCCACAGCCCAGTGCCGTTGATCGCTCTCCAGCTTAACAAAGCTGCCAAAGCCATAGTCGTCGGGAGAGGGAGGATTCTTGACTTCTAAGATGTCATCCACCTGCACTACGTAGTCGCAGTGATTGTTGGAGCGAACCACCTTGCCCAATCTCATCGAACCCGCCTCCGCTGCAGTTTACTCACCGTTTTCTGAGATAACCTGAGGCTGAGCTTCTCGCGGCTTGCCCAATCTTGCATCAGGCGCAGGAAAAGGTTGCGATCTTCGTTGCGAATGACGGCTATTTGATCGGCTGTCTCCAACACATAGGGATAGCCTCTTCCAATGATCACCTCGCAGCGCACCAGATCCACCACCCAGTCCAAAAGTCCTGCCTCATAAACCCAAACCGGTATCTCCAGCCGGGCCGGAAAGTTGTTGTTGGTGCGCAAATAGACAAATCCCACTCGCTCCCGCATTTCTTGGTAGGAGTTGAGGATCCCATCTTGAGGGTTGAGGCTGCCGCCACGAGCGCAGATAAAAAAAGGCGTGCGCTCCCCCCACTCTAGCCAGGGGCTAAGCAATTGGGCATCGTGGAGCTGAGGAGCTTCAGGAAGATCGAAGCAATGCCGCAGCAATGTCACCAGATCTGAGGTATAGGTGGTGTCGATGTAGGCAACGATGGGGATCCGGTTTTGCTCGCTGGCCCGCAGCACCTGGAGTAAACATTGTACGTAGAAATCTCGGCTTTCCGGCTCAAGAGCTTCCGCGAAGGTAGCCACCAACGCCCCATCTAAAAAGGCCAACTTTCGGGATCCAGGCTGAGCTCTCCGGATATATTCCACCAGCTTTTCTGTTTCCATTTGAAAGCGACGCATGTTGACAACGCGCTCTTTGGGCTCACCGCTGCTATCGGATCCCAAATCCTTTGGAGTCAGTACATCGA
>NZ_JANSIR010000095.1:213970-224245 GCF_047462155.1 Synechococcus sp. OH2 | reverse complement strand
GGGCACAGTGATGATTCTCATCCCAGCCGATCTGCACCAAGGCCACCGGGATCGACAGATCCTTGCTGGGATAGATCTGGGATCCGTCTACTGCAAAGGTGGGAATATTTTTGATAACCGACCTTGCCCACTCACAGCTTTCTTCGTAGCTGGCCCATTGCTGCTTAAAAGGAATTGCCCAACCGGAATGAAGATCCCATTCTTGAGTGGGCAGGGCACCGGGAAAGTCCAAAAGCGCTGTTTTTTCAGCAATCTCTGCGCTCGACCACCGGCACAAGCTTTTCATGGCCTGCCGATACCCTTCTCTGCGCTCCGATAGCCCTTGATCAAAAGTCACGAAAGCCTCTCGCTTTTGCTGCAATACCGCCAGAACCCGGTCAGCTCTAAATACCATAGATGGGATCCCTCCTCATCTGGTCAGAGCTGGAGTGCCTCTCCACCCGAATGATGTTCTCCGTTACTTGCTCAAAGGTATCGTCATGGCTGATTACAAATAGCTGCTCAAAAGATCGCAAATTGGTGATGGCCTCTGCCAACCGCTGTCGCCGCTGGGCGTCCATGTTGGTGGTGGGCTCGTCGAAGAAGGCAATATCCAACTGTCCTAACACCTTGAGCAAAGCCAGGCGAACTGCCAGAGCTGCCGACATCTGCTCTCCTCCAGAGAGGCTGGCAAAACGTCGTTTGGGGCCGCCTCCCTCTTGAACGCGGATCTCATAGTCGGCCTCCCAGGTGAGGGCAACATTGGGGCGGTTGAGGATTTCCCGGAAGAGGTGATCGGCAATGTTGTTGATCTGCTGTAGATAGTATTGGGTAATTTGGGGGCCGGCCTTTTTGTAGGTATCTCGGCTAAACTTAATGAAGCGATGCAGCCGCTCTTTCTCGATGCGTTGCGTCTCAACTTGTTTTAAGGTTTCTCTCACCCGCTCCAGTTGCTGTAACCTTTCCTGGATTTTCTGCAGTTGAGGGGCAAGGCTTTCCAGGCGAGCTTGGGCCTCGGCCTTTTGAATTTCGGTGGCCTGCAAAAGGGAGTGTAGACGTTGGTGCTCCTGAGGCTGATAGAGGGAAGCCAAAGGATCCCGCTCTGCCCGTAATCGGGACAGTTGGGTTTGCAATGCTTGCTGTTGCGCCTTCAGTTCACTGAGCTTTTGTTCTCGTTGGGGGAGCAGTTTGGCAATAGGCTCCAGACGTAGATATTGCTCGTGATCCGCTCGGTAGTGTTCGCGCTGTTCTTGCAGGGATCCCAGCTCTCGATCCAAGTGCTCAGTTTGCAGCAGCGCTTCCTCAAGGGGACGGAGTGCTGCCTCCAAATCCTGGATTTGCTGTAGGTACCCTGCCTGCGTTTGCAGGTACTGTCTTTCCAGCTTGAGCTCTGCTTTCAGCCGCTCGGCCCGGCTTCTGGGATCTCCCAGGGACTTCAAGGTTTCAGCAGCTTTTGCAATTTGGGCTTGCAGGTAATCTTGGGATCCCTCTGTTTTCTCCCAGCGATCAATTTGGGCTTGTTTTTCCTGCTTGGCTTGCTGGATCTGTTCTAGGGCTAACTGAGCTGCTTGCAGTTCATCTTTTCGTTGTGGCAAACTTTGGACAAGTGGTTGCATACGGATAACGGTTTCATAGCTGTTGCGATGGCAGCTCTGCTCCTCCCGTAAAGCGGCAATTCTCTCGTCTAGATCGGCAAGTGGCTGAAGCTGCTGCTCCAGGGTTTGTATCTGTTGTTCAAGTTGCTGGATGCTGGCTACAACTTGCTGGTACTCTTGCTCAACTCTCGGCTTATGGTTGAGCTCCTTTTCCAGGCGCTGGATTTGTCCTTTGGGATCCCCTAGTGCCTGCAGCGCTTGGCCAATTTCCTGTTGTTGCCGAAGAAAGTCTGGCTCCGCCTCGAGGCTCCACTGAAGATCCTCAATTTTGCTCTGGCGTTCGTTTTGCCATTGCAGCAACTGTTGAATTTGAGCTTCTAACTCGGGAATCTGCGCCGTTAAGCCAAGCAGGGGCTGCAAAGTCTTGAGTTGCTTCTGGATATCGGCCAGTTGCTGGCGTAACTGAGGCTCGCAAGTTTGCGGGGAAAGATCCTGGAGAATCTGTTGGATGGATTGCAGTAGCTGTTGGCTGAGGGCTGAAGACTGGGCCAGAACTTGCGGGATCCGCTGCCATAGAGGTTGGAGTTGCGGATAACTCTGTTGGCAAGCGGCCAGCTCCTCCACAAGACTTTGAATGCTGTGGTTGTGCTGGGCCAGTTGGTGAGAGCCCTGCTCGACAAGGGCTTGGAGTTCCTGCTGAAATTGCCGCGCCGCAGCCAGGCGGCTGAGCTGAGTTTGCAGTCGCTCTTGTTGAGCCTCAAGGAGGGGAATCTTGGCTACGTGCTCTCGATCGGCCTGTCGCTGTCGAAGCTGCAGCCGCAACTGTTCCAACTGGGCCCGGCCCTGTTCCTGTTCTATTTCTCTCTGTCTTAGTTCTAGGCGCAGGGCCTGAAAAGAGGCCAACTTCTGGCCAATTTGAGAGTACCGTTGTTCCAGGGCAATTTGCTTTTCGCAGAGAGTTTGCAGGTGTAGCTTTTCCTCCTCCATTTTGTGGAAGAGGTGGAGCTGTTGTCGATATTCGGATTCTCGCAATTGGAGTTGGTGGAGCTGCTGCCGTAAAGTTTCCCGCTGAGCTGTCAAAGTCTGCCGTGTTCGTCGCAACGCCTCTTGCTCTGCCACCCAAGCCTCCAACTCCAGATAACGCCTGTAGGCTGATTGGTGCTGTTGACAAATGGCCTGCGCCTGTTCAGCCTCTTGGACGCGGCTTTGCAGCAGTTGACAGCGCCCGGCGTGGGCTGACCATTCTCCCTGAAGCTGCTCCCAGTCGCGGTGCAGTTGGAGCAAGGTGTCGAGCTGCTGAGCCCAGTGGCTTTGTCGGCGCTCCAGCTCCTCTTGGGCTTGAATCTGGGGAGCCAGCTCCTCTAGCTCCTGCTTCCAGCGCTGTTGTTGGCTTAGTTTTTCCTGCAGCCTCGCCAGTTGGTTTTCGAGGTTCTGCTTTTGCGAGAGCAGGCCCTCCCGCTGCTTCAGCCACTCCAGGCGCTGCTGCCGTTGCTTTTCCAGCTCCCGCAACCGATCTTCTATGGCCAGAAAGCGCTGGGATCCCTCTTGATGGCGCTGTTGTTGTACCTGCGCTTGCTGGGCCTCTGCCCACAGCTTTTCGGCTTGCTCAAGGGCTACTGCCAGCAGGGATCCCTCTTGCTCCAGTTGAGCAATTTGCTGGTCGAGCGTTTGGATTTGCGCAAGCAGCTTCTCCAGCCGCTCCAGCTCCAACTTCACTTCGGCCAAGGTATGGGTATGGTGGCTTAAGCGCTCCTGCCAATGCCTCAGTTCTTGCTCAATTCTCTGCTGCTCTACTTGGAGTGGATCCCAGTCTTGCATCTGTTGATGGAGCAGCTCAATTTGATGCTTGACGGCCAAAACTTGCGCCTCACTGTATTTTTCAACTGCCAGCAGATCCTTTGCAACTTGCTGGTACTCTTCTACCTTCAAGATGCGGTCGAAAACTTCTTTCCGCTCCCGACTGGTTTTGAGAAAATCTGCGGTGAAAGTGCCCTGGGGTACCCCAATGGTTGTGGCAAAGAGCCGTGCCAAATCAGTACCAGCGGGCACGCCCAAATGTTGCCTCAGCCACGCCAGCACATCTGCCTTGCGCTCGTAATCTAGGCGCTGCTTCAATTGCGGATCGAAGAGGCGATATCCCTGGCTGACACTGCGACGAACGTCATAGGTGCGCTGATCCCACTGGGAAATAAACTGGACAGTAGCCACCGCATCGTTGGCGCCTGTGCGGATGAGTTCTTCTTGGTTGTAGGGGCAGTAGTCAAACAAAACCCAGGCGATGGCCTCTAGAATGCTGGTCTTGCCTGCTCCATTTTCTCCACAAATGGCGTTGATACCGGGCTCAAACTCGAAGAAGGCGTCCTCATGAGACTTGAAGTTCTGTAGAGCCAGAGAGAGGATCCGCATGGTCAGTCTTCTTCCCCCAGAAAGGCGCCGCTCAGGTGAGCATACACTTCCGCTTCGCCTTGCCCGTCCAGGATTTTCTCTTTGAGATCCAAGAGTAACTGTGCCAGCTCTTCGCTGCGCTTGCGGTAGTGGGCATGGCTGCTCAGCAGATCCCTGTAGATTTTCTCTTCAATTTGCAGCCTGCGCCCTTCTTCTTCGAGGGAAAGAGCAGCCGACCCGATCTCCAAAGTAGTGGCTTCGAAGCGGAAGAGAACCAGCAGGGCACCGGTAAGCTGCTGAATCTGCTGCTGCAGGGCGCGGCTATCCAGCTCGTGCTTGGCAAAGCCCACCTGCCCCACCAGCCGAAACTCCACCATTGGCTCTAGCCCACTTTCGGGAAGGTCGGATCCCTTGGCCAAGGCAATTGCGGCTGCAACAATCTCTTCGGGGGTTTCCCGGCCCTTGGCTTCGAGAGAGATCCGTCGGTGAGGCCGCCGATAGTAGTCCTGCACCAGCTCAGCCTGAGGCGGGCCATCTCCCCAGCAAACGCGGTAGGCTCCCCGCGGAAAGTCCCACTCGGCGCTACTGTTGGCCTCCAGGGATCCGGGATTGAAGATCCAGCCCTCTTCCGTATAGCTTTTGTGGATGTGCCCCAAAGCCAGGTAGCCCACCCCCGCCTCCCGCAAAGGCAGCAGATCCCGGTAGCGCAAGGCCCCTTGGTAACGGGCAATTTGCCCCTCCAGCCCGTGGTGAAACATCAACACCACCCGCTCGGGCCCGGGGGGCAGCCGGCGAATGGCCGCCGCCAACTGCTCGATTGACTTGGGGGCCGCCGACCCGTACCACTGGGATCCGATCACCCGTACCCCACAGGGCAGGTCTAGATAGCCCCCCCGCCCCCCTGCCCAGGGGCGCAGCTCCAAACCCTCCTCTCCTGCTTCCGGCTCCAGCAGGATCAGTTCGCCGTGATCAGCCAAGTATCGCAGCCAACTGGTCTTGACACCGTAGGGGCGATTGTCGTGGTTGCCCTCAATGGCCAAGACGGGGATCCCGGCCTGCTTTAGCTCCCGCAAGACAATCTGGGCTTGGTTGAGGACGCCAGGCTGAATTTGCCGATGCTCAAACAGATCCCCGGCGATGAGGACAAAATCCACCGGGTTCTGGATGGCATGGCGGCGCACCACATCCCGAAAGGCCAAAAAGAAATCTTTGCTCCGCTCCGGGCTGTTGTAGCGGTCGTAGCCCAGATGCACATCGGCTAGATGCAAAAAGGTGCAGGTAGAAGTGGCCATCGCCCGAACCTGCCAGCAAATTGCCCACAGTTTAGCCTAATCGGCGGGAAGCCCCGCACTGTAGGGGTGAACTGTGTTTACCCAAGAGCCAATCAGTGTCGGGATGAAAGCCGTTCGTGCCACAAGACGCTATCGGTTCGCGCAGCGTGGCGTAAGCCATGGTGTGTTGACTCAACGAAGATAAGGGTCGGGAAGTGCCGGGATTCGTTTACCAGACAAACCCTAGTGCTCAACCCGATATAGGGATCCCTTCCCGGTCATTTGCAGCTTTGCCCGCATTGCCACCACTAGAGGTAGGTGCCGCCCCGCCGCTGCTGGCTACGGACCCGGTGACATTAGCCAACGGCTCCAGAAGCTCCGGCCCCTCTCCTGAAAGCCCAGAAGCCGCGAGACGCTACTTGCTGCCGCTAGCCTAGAACAAAAAGTATCGTTGCGCCATCGGCAGGACTTCTGCCGGCTCACAGGTGAGCAATTCTCCATCGGCCCGTACTTCATACGTCTCCGGGTTGACCTCGATGTGAGGGGTGCTGCTGTTGAGTTTCAAATCCGCCTTGCCAATCTCGCGGCAATTCTTGACCGCTACGGCCCGGCGTTGGATCCCCAGTTTTTCTGGGATCCCCAGGTCTAGGGCAGCCTGGGAGACAAAGAGCAGGCTGGTCTCGCTCAGGGCGCGGCCAAAGCTGCCGAACATAGGCCGAGGGTACACCGGCTGCGGAGTTGGAATCGAGGCGTTGGGATCCCCCATTTGGGCATAGGCAATCAAGCCCCCCTTCAGGACGATCTCCGGCTTAACCCCAAAGAAAGCCGGCTTCCACAGGCACAGATCCGCCAGCTTGCCCACCTCTACCGAGCCGATGATGTGGCTGAGGCCCTGGGCAATGGCAGGGCAGATGGTGTACTTAGCTACGTAACGCTTGGCCCGAAAGTTGTCGTTGCGGCTGCTATCCTGCGGCAGAGGCCCCCGTTGCACTTTCATTTTGTGGGCGGTCTGCCAGGTGCGAATGATCACTTCTCCCACCCGGCCCATGGCCTGGGAGTCGGAAGAGATGATGCTGAGGGCCCCCATGTCGTGCAAGATGTCTTCAGCGGCAATGGTTTGGGGGCGAATGCGGCTTTCGGCAAAAGCAATGTCCTCTGGCACCTCTTTGCTCAGGTGATGGCACACCATCAGCATGTCCAGGTGCTCTTCGATGGTGTTGCGGGTAAAGGGACGGGTGGGATTGGTGGAGCTGGGCAGCACGTTGGGCTCGGAAGCAATGCGGATGATGTCGGGGGCGTGCCCACCTCCGGCCCCTTCAGTATGAAAGGTGTGAATGGTGCGGCCATTGATGGCGGCGATGGTGTCTTCCACAAAGGCCGACTCATTTAAGGTATCGGTGTGGATCAGGGTCTGGATGTCGTATTCATCCGAAACCTGCAGACAGCTATCGATCACCGCCGGCGTCGATCCCCAGTCTTCGTGGATCTTCAGCCCGCAGGCCCCCGCTTCCACCTGCTCCCGCAGAGCTTCAGGAAACGCCGCGTTCCCCTTGCCAAAAAAGCCCAAGTTGACCGGAAACCCTTCCGCCGCCTGCAACATCTTCCCCAAGTTCCAGGCCCCCGGTGTGCAGGTGGTGGCGTTGCTGCCTGTGGCCGGCCCGGTTCCGCCACCCAAAAGGGTAGTCACTCCCGAAGCGATGGCAAACTCGCACAGTTGAGGACAAATGAAATGCACATGGGCGTCGATCCCGCCTGCCGTCAGGATCAAGTTTTCGCCGGCAATCACCTCGGTGCTGGGGCCAACCACCATGCCTGGTGTCACCCCCGTCTGGATGTTGGGGTTGCCGGCCTTGCCGATGCCGACAATGTAGCCGTCGCGAATGCCCACATCGGCTTTGACGATGCCCCACCAGTCCAAGATCAGGGCGTTGGTGATCACCAGATCCAGAGCCCCGTTGGCGCGGGTGGCCGTCGGCGATTGCCCCATGCCGTCGCGGATGGTCTTGCCGCCGCCGAACTTAATCTCCTCGCCGTAGGTGGTGAAATCCTGCTCCACCTCGATGATCAGCTCGGTATCCGCCAGACGCACTCGATCCCCTACTGTGGGGCCGTAGTTGCTGACGTACTGGCGACGGGGAATTTCCAGAGTCATAGAAGGACATCTGCGCAGGAAGCTGTCAGCTTTCTACCACATATCCCCACCCAGAGGATCCCTTGCTGCCCGTTGCCCAGTTCTCAGCGTTCATTTCACCAGAGCAGATTGGGTTGGTGAAAATTCGTTACATATATTTACATCTACAATTGGAAAAACGATTGCCAATCGACGCCGACCCTGATCAGACAAGGGATCCCTCGTTTAATTATTGTGAAGCGACAGGGGGTTTACAAACCCTGACCTATAATGCCTGGTAAGTCCCGCCCTGGGGGGTTTCCTGACGATGGGCGGGAATGCTTCGTTCCTTGTCGCAAGAGAGGAGTTCTTGATGACAACTACACCCAAGGAGCGAGAGCCAAAGGTTAAGGTGACGGTTGATATCGATCCGGTTCCCACCTCATTTGAGAAATGGGCCAAGCCGGGACACTTCGATCGCAGCCTGGCGCGTGGCCCCAAGACCACGACCTGGATCTGGAACCTCCACGCTCTTGCTCATGACTTCGATAGTCACACCAGCGACCTAGAAGACGTCTCTCGCAAGATCTTTTCTGCGCACTTCGGCCACCTGGCGGTGGTCTTTGTCTGGCTGAGCGGCATGTACTACCACGGCGCTCAGTTCTCCAACTACTCCGCTTGGCTGGCGGATCCGATCAATATCAAGCCCAGCGCCCAAGTGGTCTGGCCCATTTTTGGCCAGGAGATCCTCAACGGCGATGTGGGCGGCGGCTTTGAAGGGATCCGCATCACGTCGGGCCTATTTCACCTCTGGCGGGCTGCCGGCATCACCAATGAGTTTCAACTCCTCTGCACCGCTATTGGTGGCTTGGTGATGGCTGGCCTCTGCCTGTTTGCCGGCTGGTTCCACTACCACAAGCGGGCTCCCAAGCTGGAGTGGTTCCAGAACGTGGAGTCGATGCTCAACCACCACCTGGCGGGCCTGCTGGGGCTGGGCTCTCTGGCCTGGGCTGGTCACCAAATTCATGTGGCCATCCCCATCAACAAGATGTTGGATGCGGGCGTGCCGGCGGCTCAGATCCCTCTGCCCCACGAGTTCATCCTCAAGCCGGCCCTGATGAAGGAGATGTTCCCCAGTGTGGATTGGGGCTTCTTCAGCGGGGTGGTGCCTTTCTTTACGTTGGACTGGGGCAAGTACGCGGAGTTCCTCACCTTCAAGGGGGGCTTGGATCCCCAAACCGGCGCCCTCTGGCTGACGGATCAGGCCCACCACCACCTGGCCATTGCCGTGCTGTTTATCGTGGCGGGCCACATGTACCGCACCAACTGGGGCATCGGCCACTCCATTAAAGAGATCCTGGAAGCCCACAAGGGTCCCTTCACCGGCGAAGGCCACAAGGGTCTCTACGAAGTGCTGACCACCTCCTGGCATGCCCAACTGGCCATCAACCTGGCCATGGTGGGATCCCTGAGCATCATCGTGGCCCAGCACATGTACGCCATGAACCCCTACCCCTACATGGGCATCGACTACGCCACGCAGATCTCCCTCTTTACCCACCACATGTGGATAGGGGGACTGTTCATTGTTGGCGGCGCTGCCCACGGGGCCATCTACATGGTGCGGGACTATGACCCAGCGGTAAACCGCAACAACGTGCTGGATCGGGTAATCCGCCACCGCGACGCCATCATCAGCCACCTGAACTGGGTGTGTCTGTTCCTGGGCTTCCACGCCTTCGGCTTCTACGTCCACAACGACACCATGCAGGCGCTGGGCCGTCCGCAGGACATGTTCTCGGACACCGGCATCCAACTGCAGCCCATTTTTGCCCAGTGGATTCAATCCCTGCACACCAACGCCATCGCCAGCACCGCTCCCTATGTGGGCGCTTCGGTGAGCCCCATCTTCGGCGGCGACGTGGTGGCCGTGGGCGGCAAGGTGTCCATGATGCCGATGGTGCTGGGCACGGCGGACTTCATGGTGCACCACATCCACGCCATGACCATCCACATCACGGTGTTGATCCTGCTCAAGGGGGTGCTCTTTGCCCGCTCTTCGCGCCTGATCCCCGATAAGGCCAAGCTGGGCTTCCGCTTCCCCTGCGACGGGCCAGGCCGCGGCGGCACCTGCCAGGTCTCCGGCTGGGATCACGTCTTCCTGGGGCTGTTCTGGATGTACAACGCCATCTCGATTGTGATCTTCCACTTCAGTTGGAAGATGCAGAGCGACATCTGGGGCACCGTCAACCCGGACGGCACGATTGAGCACATCACGGGCGGCAACTTTGCAGCCAGCGCCGTCAACATCAACGGCTGGTTGCGGGACTTCCTGTGGGCGCAATCGGTGCAGGTGATCAACTCCTACGGCTCGGCGCTGTCGGCCTATGGGCTGCTCTTCTTGGGCGCCCACTTCGTCTGGGCCTTCAGCTTGATGTTCCTGTTCAGCGGCCGTGGCTACTGGCAGGAGCTGATTGAGTCGATCGTTTGGGCCCACAACAAACTGAAAGTCGCTCCGGCCATTCAACCCCGCGCCCTGAGCATCATCCAGGGTCGGGCGGTCGGTGTGGCCCACTACCTGCTGGGTGGGATCGTCACCACGTGGGCGTTCTTCCTGGCACGGTTTGCCGCACTCGGCTAAGGCAAGGAGGAAGAGAGAATCATGACAACTGCAACTCGTTTTCCGCAATTCAGCCAAGACCTGGCCAGTGATCCCACCACTCGACGTCTGTGGTATGGCATTGCCACCGCCCATGACTTCGAGACCCACGATGGCATGACGGAGGAGCGGCTTTACCAAAAGCTGTTTGCCACCCACTTCGGCCATCTGGCGATCATCTTCCTGTGGGCCTCGGGCAACGTCTTCCACATCGCCTGGCAAGGCAACTACGAGCAATGGGTGGCCAACCCCACCGGCGTCACCCCCATCGCCCAC
>NZ_JANSIR010000095.1:205093-213870 GCF_047462155.1 Synechococcus sp. OH2 | reverse complement strand
TATCTGGGATCCCCAATTTGGCAAGGCGGCGGTGGAAGCCTTCACCCAACCTGGGGGCGGTGGCCCTGTCAACGCGGCCTACTCCGGCCTCTACTACTGGTTCAACACCATCGGCCTGCGCACCAACGGCGATCTCTACGCCGGTGCCATCGGCCTGCTGTTGTTGGCGGCGGTGTTCCTGTTTGCCGGCTGGCTGCACCTGCAGCCCCGCTTCCGGCCCAGCCTGAGCTGGTTCAAGAACGCTGAGGCCCGCCTCAACCACCACCTGGCCGGCTTGTTCGGCGTCAGCTCGCTGGCCTGGACGGGCCACCTGGTGCACGTGGCCATTCCTGAGTCGCGCGGTCAGCACGTGGGCTGGGACAACTTCCTCACCACGCTGCCCCACCCGGCGGGCCTGAAGCCCTTCTTCACCCTCAACTGGGGGGTGTATGCCCAGAACCCAGATACGGCCAACCACGTCTGGGGCACGGCAGAAGGGGCGGGCACGGCCATCCTCACCTTCTTGGGCGGCTTCAACCCCAACACCCAGTCCCTGTGGCTGACGGACATGGCCCACCACCACCTGGCCATTGCGGTCATCTTCATCGTCGCCGGCCACATGTACCGCACCAACTGGGGTATTGGCCACAGCATCCGCGAGATCCTGGGCGCTCACAACCCGCCCAAGGGTACTCCCTTCGGGGGCCTGCTGGGCGAAGGGCACAAGGGCCTCTACGACACGGTCAACAACTCCCTGCACTTCCAGTTGGCGTTGGCGCTGGCCTGCTTGGGGGTGGTGACCTCGCTGGTGGCGCAGCACATGTACGCCCTCAACCCCTACGTGTTCATGTCCATGGATCACACCACGGAAGCAGCTCTCTACACCCATCACCAGTACATCGCTGGATTCTTGATGGTGGGGGCTTTTGCCCATGGGGCCATCTTCCTGGTGCGGGACTACGATCCCGAAGCCAACAAGAACAACGTGCTGGCGCGGGTGCTGGATCACAAGGAGGCGATCATTTCCCACCTGAGCTGGGTATCGCTGTTCTTGGGCTTCCACACGCTGGGGCTGTACGTCCACAATGACGTGATGCAGGCCTTCGGCACGCCGGAGAAGCAGATCCTGATTGAGCCAGTGTTTGCTCAGTTCATTCAAGCTTCCCACGGCAAGATGCTCTACGGCATGGACGTGTTGTTGTCCAACCCGGATAGCATCGCCTCTACGGCTTGGCCCAACTACGGCAATGTGTGGCTACCGGGCTGGCTGCAAGCCATCAACGATCCCAATGGGTTCCTCTTCCTGCCCATTGGTCCTGGTGACTTCCTGGTGCACCACGCCATTGCTCTCGGCCTGCACACCACGACGTTGATCCTGGTCAAAGGGGCGCTGGATGCCCGCGGCTCCAAGCTGATGCCGGACAAAAAAGACTTTGGCTACAGCTTCCCCTGCGACGGGCCGGGTCGGGGTGGCACCTGCGACATCTCCGCCTGGGACGCTTTCTACCTGGCCATGTTCTGGATGCTGAACACCATTGGCTGGGTGACCTTCTACTGGCACTGGAAGCACCTGGGGATCTGGAGCGGCAACACCGCCCAGTTCAACGAGAACTCCACCTACCTGATGGGCTGGCTGCGGGACTACCTCTGGGCCAACTCTGCCCAGTTGATCAACGGCTACAACCCCTACGGCATGAACAACCTGGCGGTTTGGGCCTGGATGTTCCTGTTCGGCCACTTGGTGTGGGCCACGGGGTTCATGTTCTTGATCTCCTGGCGCGGTTACTGGCAAGAGCTGATCGAGACCCTGGTCTGGGCGCACGAGCGCACCCCCTTGGCCAACTTGATCCGCTGGAAGGATAAGCCGGTGGCTCTGTCCATTGTGCAGGGTCGTCTGGTGGGCCTAGCTCACTTCACGGTGGGGTATGTCCTGACCTACGCGGCCTTTGTCATCGCCTCGACGGCTTCCTTGTCTGGCTAGCAAACTCTAGTGGTTAAGTAATTGAGGGATCCCTCCGCGGGATCCCTCTTTTTTTGCTGCTTGGTGGCCTGGGAAGGATGCCAGAGCTAACCCCATGATTTCGGTCGCCCTTGGATCCTGATGTACCTTTTGCCGGCTGGATCCCAGTTCAGAAAATGACGAAGGAGGAGAGGCACACCGCCTACTGTAGCTGCCTATACCGACTGCCGGCCAACCTTGTGCAGGAGCAGGATAGGTTATCTGTGTTGAGGCGTTAAGCCCGAGCTCTACGCCAAAGCTCGGATCCCTGACTATTGGATCCCGAGTTGGCAAGAGAACTACCTGGAAGCTTGCAGCTTGCCCCCAAGGTCGGGAACTTAGGCGATCCCAGCCATCCTGGCTGGGGAATTGAGTGTTGGATAGGTTTTTGCCATTGGATAGAGAGTTATCGGACAAAAAAGCCCGGCCCCGAGGAGCCGAGCTGGAGAGCGGCTCAAAACAAGCTGCTGGGGCTATAGCCGCACCTGCGTCCCCTCAAAGAAGCCGCGGATGATCAGGATGGAGCCTTGTTCGCTGGCAGCGCTTCCCGGATCATCCGCCGTCCCAGCTTCAACGTTGCTGGTGGGAAACTCCTGTTCTAGAAACCACTGGCCGGAGATCCGCTCCGCAGAAGTGGTTGGGTCAAAGACAAGGCTAAGGTTTCCTCTTTGGGTGCCCCCGCCGATATCAAAGCGGTTAAACGGCCCCGATAGCTGTGCTCCGGCTAGGGTACGGAAGATGAAGTCTCCGCTGCTAGGCACAATCCCCTGCAAAACAACTGGGCCTGGAGTGGTTCCCTCTCCATCTCTTTCAGTGCGCAACGAGAAGAAATAGTTAAATGCTGCAGGAGCAACCGGACGCTCAGGGACGGGCAACTGCGGGATCGGAGTGGGGAAAGGTCGTGGCGGCGGGCTGACCTGGACAAAGTTGAGGACTGTGCTGACATTGGCCGGGTCAAACTCCGCTTGTACCCGGCCGTTCAGCAGACGCCGGATGCGCACCAACTGGTTGGGCAAGATGTTCGGACGAGTGGGATCCGGAGCAAATAGCAGCGACTGGGCACCCAACTGGGCGTAGGCGGGACGATAGACGATCTCCGCTTGATTGGGACGGAAGTTCAGGCGGGCAAAGAGAGCCAGGGCATCTTCAGGAGTGCCATCGCCGGCCACGCCCCGCTGCCGCACCACAAAGCTGGCGGAGAAGCTGCCGGTTTGCAGAATGGCAGTGACAGGCCCTTGAGGTGGAGGAGGATTGACAAAGGATCCTGCCGGTGGGTTGCCATTAGGGCCGGGATCTTCATAGAGTACTCCCACGGTAGGGACAATAAGAGAAGAATCTCCCTCTAAGACGACTTGGTTGCCATTGCGGCTAACCAAGATGCGGCGCACGGTTAAAGTTAAAACAGTTTCCGTATCCGGATCGGCAGCTCTAAAGGTTGTGTTGACTCGAATGCGCTGGTCGTTGGGGTTTGTCGAAAGGGCAACCAGGCCGGCAATGCTGAATTGCGTAGATAGCCTGCCGTCGTTGGGGCCGAAGGCGATGAGATTTACCAGCGGCGTGGTTCGGGCAATCTGGAGGGCCAGTGTGCTGGAGCGAAGGGTTGAGTCAATTGTCAGTTCATTGGCTGGGATCTCATTGACCGGCAGAATGCGGGCCTCTACGTTGGTAATGCGGGCCTCTCCGCTGCCTTGAAAGCCGCTGTTCCGCACAGGGATCCCGTTGTCAAACTTTGGGTTGATGTAGTCCAGCCTCAAGCTGGTGGTCTCCAGCACTGAGCCGGGGGTAAAGCGGTACTCCTGCGCCGAGACAAACGCCGTGGGATCCACCTGGACAGGCCCCGGCAAGGCGGGGGATTCGTCAATTTGACCGCAGCCGCCTAGAAGTAAGACTCCACACAAAACTGCCAATGAGCGACCTTTGAAGTTCATACAGCACTGCCTCACACACCCTAATCTGGGGAAATCCACACACAAAATGGAGGAAAAGGCACCCAACCCCAACGCTACAGGTAAGCTGGCCGCCCCTGCTCGAGGCTATGATACCCCATATCTAGGGGATGAACCATTTCCAAAAAAATTTCTTGGATTTGCTTTGCCGCTTGCTTGACAACGCCCCGAGATGCAGTAGAACTAACAGCAGGCATCCGCCTTTGAAACGGGATCCCTCATAATCTTGCCTATGCATAGAGGCAGATTCAGTGGATCCCGGATGGGCGCTGTTGGAAAGATTTGCTGTGGTGTGAGTGAGTGGAGAATTCCCTGATGAAACGACGTTCTGGCTCAGGCCCTGGCCGTGGCGGCCTTTCTCTTCTGGCAACTTGGGCTTCGCTAGCGCTAGCCACTGCCTGCAGCAGCGAGACTGCGGGCGGCTTGCCACCCCTCTTGACCACCAATGGATCCACGCCTCCCCCCGTGGCCGTGGCCCCCACGATCTCGCCCGACCTCACACCCATCACCTTCCGCCCTGGGCCAGACTTTGCCCCCATCACGCCGCCGCCCATTCAGCCCGACCTGCCGGATCCGCCGCAATTTGGGCCAGGGGGCGGCTTTGATGTTGACCAGCCGTTTGCCTCGCTCTCTTACAAGGTGAACCTGACCAACCTGATTGTCCGAGGGGTGATTGCGAGTGTAGACATTCAGGTCTTGAATATCACTTGCGGAACGGATGTTACTGGCGTAATCCGACCTGAGGCCCTGAGCCAGTTTAGAAACCTGCTCATTGGAAGAGGCAACACGTTCACCGACGCTAACGGATTCAACTTTAGCTATACATTTCCAACAGATCCCAGATTTTTTAATGATTTGAGAATTTTCTCCAAGGGAGTGAGACCCGTCCGAAGACTTGACGCGCAAGGACAAATCCAGATTAACGATGAATTAACTGGAGATGATATTGTCTTTATCCTGACTATCCGAGATGCTTTTGGGCAAGTCTTGCGAGTTGACGACTCAATTTTTAGTAGGGAGGAAGAACGAACAGAGATTCGTGGTTCACGGCTTAATGGAGTTCCAGCCTGTGGCAATCTCCCCCAGCCAACGCCCCTGCCGCCTGTACCTATGCTGACTTCAGGCCCTACCCCTGTTCCGACGCCGGTTCCTGTAGGGCCGTCGCCTTTGTTTACCCGCTTCTTACTGCCCAATCCAGCGCCGGTCAACACGCCTGTTACTCTTACTTTCGTGGTTGATAACCAAGTGGCTGGGGCCATTCCCTTGAGTGGTCTGAACTTCCAGGCGATCTTGCCTGAGGGAGTGGCTGTTGCCAATCCTTCCACCCCTGCTGGCATTGCTAATCCAAATACCTGCGGAGGAGTTGTGGGCGCCATACCGGGGACGAGGATCATCAGTCTTTCGGGCGGAGTCTTAGCCGCAGGTGCCACTTGCGAGGTCAATGTTTCTATTCAGGCAACAGCTCCCGGGATCTACACCTTGCCGCTGCTGTTTGTGTCGAACAATCAGACTCTGCCCAGCGCAGCTCCTCCCATCAATCTGGTGGTTAACTAGTGGCTAACCTGTGATGACGACTTTAGCCAGATTTGTGATGCCTATTTTGTAAGTGAGGGTGGCAGGAAATGAACGTGAAGAGGATCAGGATTAGAAAGAATTGGTCGCGGGCTTTGGGCAGTGTAGGCGCTGTTTTCTTCACCACAGCCAGCTTGGTTGGCTGCCAGCAAGCCAAGGACAAGAACGCCACCAGCTTTGTCCCTGGACCGATCATTCCGCCTCAGACTCCTAGCGTGCCCACTGGTGGTACCGAGGTGGGCCTACCTCCCATAGCACCACCAGGGATCCCTTTGCCGGCTCCCACGATTGTCATCCAAACTCCCGTTGCAGCCCCAACCATTCCTCCGATCCCCTCTCCTGCTCCTCTCCCGACTATCAAAGCAGAAACTCCTGCTCCTTCTACCCCTTTCCCTCTTCTTGTTGAAACAGTTAGCGTTGATCCAGCAGAAGTTACGTTTGACTCAAAGACGACTGTTGGCTCTATAAAAACTCTCACGCTTAAGCCGTCTGCTCCTCCGGCCAACGGCAGCTTGGTGTTGAAGTAGAAAGCAGCAACCCGCAGGTGGTGGGCGTTTCCACAACAGCCGCCTCGTTCGTAACAGTTGTCGTTCCACCGGGATCCCCGGATACACCTAAGGTTGTGCTGACGCGTTTGATCCCGGCTACACAGGAGGGCAATGCCACCATCACAGTTACCCGCGACCCGGCCACAACCGCTGCCAATTATCCGGTGGGCAGCGTGAATGTTGCCGTGCCGCTGACCTTAAAGCAGCAATAGACGATTCACCGCTTCTAGTTCTAGAGTTTTGACTTCAGAGTACAGCCGCAGCAGAGGCTTGGTTTTGATTCCCCAGGGGCAGGCTAAGGGCGCTCAGATCTTCCCTGCCTTCGGTAACAGCTTCGACAAGGCACAAGGCAGAAAGCAGGGTATCCCGCTCGGGGGTGGGGCCCAGGTAGCATTCTTCTCTCCCCAGCCGCACCTGGGTGCTCAGGCGGGATCTCTTCAAGAGGTGGCTGCAGCCTGCCGCGCCAAGACCCACTCCACCAGGGTGCGCACGCCGTAGCCGGTGGCGCCTTTGTTGTTGTAGCCCGCATCCTTCTCTGTCCACACCGGGCCGGCTATGTCCAGGTGGGCCCAGGGGGTTTTCTCCACAAATTGCTTGAGGAAGAGGGCAGCGGTGATGGAGCCGCCGGAGCGGGGGCCGGTGTTCTTCATGTCGGCCACGGTGGAGCTGAGGCCCTCGAAATAGCTCTCTTCCAAGGGTAGGCGCCAGATCTTTTCGCCAGAGAGGTTGGCCGCCTGCTGCAGCTCTTGAGCCAGGGCCTCATTGGGGGTAAAGAGGCCGGCAATTTCTTCTCCCAGCGCAATAACGCAGGCGCCGGTTAGGGTGGCTAGATCCACAATGGCGTCCACCCCCAGCTTTTCGGCAAACACCAAAGCATCGGCCAGGGTGAGGCGGCCTTCGGCATCGGTGTTGTTGACCTCAATGGTCTTGCCGTTGGAGGCGGTGAGGATGTCCCCGGGGTGGAGGGCACGGCCGCTAATCATATTTTCAGTGGCGGCGACGATAAAGTGCACCTCTACCTGTGGCTTGAGGGCAGCTAGGGCCCGGGCCGCTCCCAAGACGGCTGCAGCTCCGCCCATATCGGTTTTCATCATGGCAATGCTGCGGGAGTCGGTTTTGATGTTCAGCCCACCGGAATCGAAGGTGAGGCCCTTGCCCACCAGGGCCAGCTTGGCGACGGGATCCCCTTCTTTGGGCTTGTAGGTGAGGTGGATAAACTGGGGCGGCAGATCTGAGGCCTGGGCCACGCCGAGGAAAGCCCCCATGCCTAAGGCTTGGCACTCTTCCCGTCCTAGGATCTCCACCTCTAGGCCGTAGTCTTGGGCCAGTTGCCGGGCAGTGTCGGCCAGGGCAGGGGGTGTGACGACATTGGCAGGGGCGGCCACCAGTTCGCGGGCCAGGATCGTCCCGGCAGCCATCTCGGTGGCCCGCTGCAGGGCGTTTTCATAGTCTTGGCGGGCCTGGGCCAGGCCTGGTACCAGGAGGGTGACTTCCTCAACGGAAAAGCCGCGCTCTTCCTCGGGCTTGGGCTGGGATTTAAAGCGGTTATCCTGGTGGGCCACAAGGAGGCTGGCTTCGGCTACTGCCTGCACCGCCCGCACCGGATCCAGCCCCGTTTCTGGCAAGGACAGCACCACCTGCTTAGCTTTAAGGCTGTGGGCCTGGCGCAGACCATTGGCAGTGGCCCGCCGCAGCGCTTCCAGCGTCAGCGCAGCCGGATCCCCAAGCCCCACCAACACCAGCTTGCGGATGGCTCCTGGCAGGCGCAGAGCAAGGCTGCTATTGGGCTTGCCCTGAAACTTCTGTTCTTGAACCGCTTCCGCCACCAGACCCGACCCCACTTTCTCGTCCAAGGCAGCAATCTCGGCAGGCAGCGAGAAGGTGGCGTTTTCGCCGGTGGGGGCAAAGCAGTAAACCAGGGCGCATTCTGCCTGTGTTAGGGGCGGCTCGCCAAGACGAAGCTGCATGGGAAACCTTTGGCCAAGCTAGGGATAACAGACTCTCAGTGTAGCCAATTCCGCCACTTCTAGGACAGGGGATCCCTTGGCTGGCATCGACGACGTTAGCCTTTAATCAGGAAGGGAGAAAACCAAGGTATGGCCTGGCGGCGGCGTTCCATCCTTCAGCTTGGGGTTATTGCCGGCGCAATGCTCCTGGCGCTGGCGCTAGGGGGGGTGGGATCCCTGGCCCAGGCGCAGAGGCCCCTGGAAGAGCTGCCGCAGCCGGTTCGCCTCAAGCTGCCCCCCGGCCTAGCCCGCTACACCTACGACAAGTCGGCGGGAGACTACTTCGAAGAAATCGAGCCGCTGCTGCCGGGTGGAGCTTATGCCCAGTGGGCCTTCTACCCCGTCCCTGTCTACATTCAGGGGGATCACCCCCAGTGGAAAACCTTTGTGGAGCAGGCGGTAAAGGAGTGGTCGGCCTACATCCCCCTGAAAGTGGTGGGCAAAGAAGAGGAGGCCCTCTACGGGATAAGCATCTACCGCGTTCCTGCCATTGGCGAAGGGATAGCGGGGGCAGCCCGGCCTGAGTTTTTCTTTGCCGCCGATGGCTCGCTGCAGCAGCGGGTGCGCATTGTCATTGCCGAAGGCCAGGGGTTGGCAGAAGTGACGGCGGTGGCCCGGCACGAGATTGGCCATGGGCTGGGGCTGTGGGGCCATAGTCCCAACCCGCGGGATCTGATGTACGGCGGCCACCATGCAGCGGCTACCGGCAATCGCCGCCTGCTGCGGG
>NZ_JANSIR010000095.1:200584-205017 GCF_047462155.1 Synechococcus sp. OH2 | reverse complement strand
GCCCACCATCACCAAACGGGATCTCAATACCCTCAAGCGGGTTTACGAGCAGCCCACCCTCATGGGCCAGGTCTTCCCGGAGAGCTACCGCCGCCTGTTTGGCCAGCTTCTGCCAGAGAGAATTTTGGGAATGGCCGGCAGCTAGAGCCGCAGCAGTTGCGCTCCCCCCTTCAGCCCCGTAGCCAGGAGAAAAAACAGCAACTGGGTGGCCACAATGCTGGGGCCAGAGGGGAGGTTGAAGGCGGCTGAGAGGAGGATCCCCAGCACGGCGCTTAAGCCCCCCAAGACCATGGCCAGCAGCACATAGGTTGTAAAGCCGGATGCCAAAAGCCGCGCCGTCGAGGCAGGGATCACCACAAAAGCGCTCACCAATAGCACCCCCACCGAGCGGATCGACAGGGCCACCACCAGCGCCAGCAGCACCACAAAGGCCAGCCGCTGCCAGCCCGCCTCTACCCCCCGCGCCCGCGCCAGCGACTCATCCAGGGTGAGCAGCATCTGGGCGGGCAAGGTCAGCCCAATGTACCCCAGGGCCAAGAGCAGGAGCAGGCCGCTTATCCACAAGGCCGGCAGGCTGATGCCGAGAATATCCCCAAACAGCAACTGGTTAAGGTTGCCGCGGTAGCCAGGGATCAGGCTGAGGCCAATGATGGCCAGGGCCAAGGAGGAGGAGTAGATGATGTTTAGCACCGCATCCGCCGAAAGCTGGGTGCGTTCCAGGACAAAAGTCACCCCCAGGGCAAACACTACCCCAAACACCATCAGCACCGCCGTGGGATCCAGCCCCAGGGCCACTCCCAGGACAATACCCAGCAGCGCCGAATGCCCCAAGGCATCACTAAAAAACGCCAACTGCCGAAAGATGGCAAAACTGCCCAAAAGCCCCCCCGTCACCCCTGTCAGGATGCCGCCTAGGAGAGCCCGCTGCATGAAGGGCAACTGCAGCCATTCCACCACCTGCGCCCAGGTCTCCGGCATTGCCCCTCCTCAGTGGTGGTGGATGTAGCGGGCAAACGCGGGGCCGTAGACGCGGCTGAGCATCTCCGGCGCCAGGGCCGCCTCAGGGGATCCCTGACAAATCAGGGAGCGGTTGAGACACAGCACGCGGTCACAGTAGCGGGACACCATCTCTAGGTCGTGGGAGACCTGCAGGATGGCCCAGCCCAGGGAGCGGCGCAGCTCTTCCAATAGCCGATAGAACTCCCCTTCGCTGAGGCTATCTAGACCAGCGGGAGCCTCGTCCAGCACCAGCAGCCGCCGCGGCCAGACTAGACAATAGGCCAACAGCACCCGCTTCAGCTCGCCGCCGCTCAGTTGACCCAGGGGCTTAGAGGCCAGGTGCAGAGCCTCGGCCCGTTGCAAGGCTTTCTGGACGGCCTCCTGCCGAGCAGCTCGCTGCTGCCAGGGCCAGCGGGGCCTATGGGATCCCCAGCCCAGGGCGACAAACTCCGCCACCGTTAGGGGAATGGCGGGGTTGAAGTGCAAGCGCTGCGGCACATAGGCAAGCTGCTGCCGCACTTTCTGGGGCAAGTACCCTGACAGGCGCAGCGGCTCCCCTAGGATGGAAACCGAGCCACACTGCCGCGGCAGGATGCCCAAGATGGCCTGCACCAAGGTGCTCTTGCCGGCGCCGTTGGGGCCAACAATGGCCGTATGGGATCCCGCCGCTAGCTCAAACGAGACATTCTGCACCGCCAACTGGGATCCCCGATAGACCGTCAGCCCCTCCACCCGCAGGACAACCTCGCCAGAATGGAAGCTCATCGCCCCCTTGCCAGCAGGTGCTCAAGAGCAGCCTGACCCACCAAGGGCAACTGCAGGGGAACCCAGGCCTTCTCTTTCTCGAAGGCGGAGACCAGGTTTTCCACGTTCTGCCGCAGGATGGTTAGGTAGTACTCCGGCTCGATCCCCTCTGGGCCAGCCGTTTCCAAGGGATCGAACACGCGGACTTGTACCCCCAGATCGCGGGCCAAGACCTCAAAGGGGTTGTCCTTCCCCACTTGTGGCTCCACCAGGATTGTCTTTAGGCCCGACTGCCGCACCGTCTCCATCACCCGGCGCACATCTTCCGGAGAGGGGCTGGCTTCCGGGATCTCCACCAGGAACTCCGCTTTGAGGTTGTAGCGCTCGGCAAAGTAAGGGGCAAGGTCGTGGAAGACCACAAACTTTCTGCCGGCAAAGGGGGCCAAGCGCTGCTCGATTTCCTTATCCAAAGCCTCCAGTTGCTGGATAAAGGCAGCGGCGTTGGCGCGGTAAGTCTCTGCCCCTTCTGGATCGACAGCAATGAGGCCATCGCGAATATTTTCCACCTGCCGAATGGCCCGCCTGGGATCCAGCCAGATGTGGGGGTTCAACTTGCCGTGAGAGTGCCCGTGACCATGAGAATGGCCATGGCCGTGGCTGTGACCATGAGAATGGCCATGGCTGTGGGAGTGGCCATGCTCTGGCTCCTGGGTCTGCAAAGTCGGGATCCCTTGGCTGCTGTCAATGATGCGCAGCTTCGGATTGCCGGCGTTGGCAATCAATCCCTCCAAAAAGGTCTCCATTCCCAACCCGTTGATCACCAGCACATCCGCCTGGGACAGCAGGCGCGCATCCTCGGGTCGGGCCTGAAAGTCGTGGGGCCCCATCTGGGGAGGGATCAGAGGTTTCACCTCGGCCCGCTTCCCGGCCACGGCGCGGGTAAATTGCGTTATCGGCAGGATTGTGGTCACCACCTGCGGGGGAGTGGATCCCTGCTGGGCCTGGGATCTCTCTTGGCGCATCTGCAAGGTGCCTAGGATCCCGACCGAGAGGGCCGCCACCAGCGAGACCAGCGATCGCAGGGGTCGGGCCGAACGCAGAGAGTTATTAGCCATGAGCCCTAACACGTCACGAGACAACAGAGACAGCAGCGTCGGAAGCGCCTGACTCCTGGAAAGCCAAGGCCCGCTGCTGCAGCAGCGAAAACATGCTCACCAGGCCGTTGCTGCGGGAAGGGCTAAGGCTGAAGTTGAGGCCCATTTCCCGCACAAACTCTAGGGAAACCCCCAAAATTTCCTCTGGTGCTGAGCCACTTAGCCCCTCCACCAAAACGGCCACCAAGCCCTTGACCAACTGGGCATCGGCATCTCCCTGGATGTAGACCTTGCCGTCTCTTAGCTCGGTGGCCAGCCACACCCGCGAAGCACAACCCCGCACGAGATTCTCCTCTGTTCGTTGGGAATCGGGGAAAGGGGGCAGGCGCTTAGCATAGGCCAGCAGCAACTCGTACTTCTGACGAGAGGTTTTGGCCTTTTGAAAGCGCCCGACAATCTGCCGCAGAGCTTCGGGCATCAACCCACTTGCCTGAATGAGAATGATAATCAAAAGTCATCGTAGCACGCGGCTTGGGGAGCCCAAGGGGTTGACGCGGGAGGAAACAACTACCGCACCGAGCGATAGCCACCCCTTACTCCCCGGGGGGAGAGGACTAGTTGCCAAAGCTGGCTGGCGCGGGCCTTGAAGCTGCCGGCACTCATCAGCAGGTAAAGCCGCCACATGCGGCGAAAGCGCTCGTCGTAGCGACCAGCCAGTTGGGGCCATGCCCGCTCAAAATTGGTGTGCCAAGCTTTTAGGGTGGCCACGTAGTTGATCCCAAAGTTGTGCCAGTCTTCCAGAACAAATAGGCCCTCGAAAGCCGCTGTTATCTGACGAGGCGAGGGGAGCATCGAGTTGGGAAAAATGTAGCGCTCAATCCAGGGATCGCGCCCCTGGTAGGCAACGTTGGCGCCGATGGTGTGGAGAAGAAACAAGCCATCCTCTTTGAGAAGGCGACGGACTACCTGCATAAATGTTCGGTAGTTGCGGTAGCCCACATGCTCAAACATGCCCACAGAAAGGATCCGATCAAACTTTCCCTGCGTCTGGCGATAGTCTTCCAGCCGAATCTCCACCGGTAGGCCGCGGCAGCGTTCGCTGGCTAGCCTGGCCTGCTCTTGCGAGACGGTGATGCCCACCACCTGTACACCGTAGCGTTCGGCCAGGTACTGTGCCGTGCCGCCCCAACCACAGCCGATGTCGAGCACGCGCATGCCGGGCTGGAGATCTAGCTTGCGGGCAATGAGATCCAGCTTGGCTTCCTGGGCTTCGTCGAGGGTTTGTGCCCCCCCATCCCAATAAGCACAGCTATAGATCTGGCGGCGATCCAGCATGGCTTCGTAGAGGTCATGGCCAAGGTCGTAGTGGCGCTGGCCAACCACAAACGCTCCCTTACCCCGCTGGCGGTTGATGAGGCGACTGTCCAGGGCAAGCAGGAGCCGAACTGGCCAGCCCACTCGCTCGGCTGCCTGACTGGTGAGGAGACGACAAACCAGCTCATCAATAGCCTCGCAATCCCACCACCCCTCCAGGTAGGCCTCGCCAAAGCCCAGGGATCCATAGAGCAAGCAGCGCAGGTAAAGCCGCTCGTCGTG
>NZ_JANSIR010000095.1:198486-200408 GCF_047462155.1 Synechococcus sp. OH2 | reverse complement strand
GCGCGCCAGCCGATGCAGGATGTTGAGATCTTTCCTCATCGCTGGGATCCCCCTGCCGTCGAAAGGATCAGTGTTGGCTATTCATTTTCCAGTAGCCCTACGGCTGTCAAGGGCTTTCTGTCAACAGCCCAGGTCGCCTTCTGGTTTTCGTCGTCAGTGCCGACCACTCTCGAAGCAGCAAGTTGCCCAAAAACCCAAGAGTGCGCCGATCTCGCCTTCTACCTAATTTTGGCTGCCCTCATCCCAATCAGCTATCTCTAGAGTTCCTATCCCCCACGGATCCCAGGAGATGGGATCCTCGAAGTGCCCTCAGCGAACCCAGATTCCCGCTTTTCTCCAGTTTCTAGGGATCCCCAAACAGAAAAATAGAGCCACAAACACCTCCCCTATTAGCGGGAGGTTTTTCCCATTGGGATCTCCCGAAGGGGTAACTCCACAAGCTCTGCCAACCTCAAAAAAGTCTCCCATTCCTATGCAGGAGGAAGAACAAGAGACGAATACAATAGTAGTACCCTAGTGGTTGTTTCTGTTTCCAACCTCCAGGGATCCCCTTGCAGAGGGAGCGATAAGTTGCGTAAGTTACGGTATCGCTGCCGCGTCTAGATGGCATTGGGCTTCGGCCTGCCCTGAACGAGGAGACTGCCGTGGTGCAGGCAAGATGGGAGCATTTTGAACACATGGCCGACATTGGCGTCCGCGGCTATGGGGCAACGCCGGAGGAAGCCTTTGCCCAGGCAGCTTTGGCCCTGACTGCGGCGATCACTAGCGAGGATGAAGTAGATCCCAGGGAGCGGCTAGAGATCGAGCTAGAAAATTCAGGCGATCTGGAACTATTGTTGGTGGACTTCCTGAATGCAGTGATCTACGAGATGGCAGTTAGAGGAATGCTGTTTGGGAAAGTTGAAGTGCATCTTGCAAAAGACCATCTCAAAGCCAGCCTGTGGGGGGAAAGAGTTGACCGCACCAAGCACCGACCGGCAGTAGAAGTTAAAGGGGCAACTTACACGCAACTCAAGGTAGCTCAAGAGGGTGAGCTTTGGGTGGCACAGTGTGTGGTGGACGTGTAAGGGAGGCAGTCTATGGATATCAGGAAACTTGAGCGTCTAGATGAAACGGTTTGGCGCATTCCTCCTAAAGGCAAAATGCGTGTCCCGGTCTTGATCTTTGCCGATGAAGAGTTAATCCGGGAGATGGACGACAAAGTGGCCGAGCAGGCCAGCAACGTGACCACTTTGCCAGGGATCGTGGGAGCGTGTTATGTGATGCCAGATGCCCACTGGGGCTATGGTTTTCCCATCGGTGGGGTGGCGGCCTTCGATGCAGAAGAAGGGGGGGTGATTTCCGCTGGCGGAGTGGGATTTGACATCTCCTGCGGCGTGAGAACCTTGCGGACAGGGCTGACGCGCGAAGAAGTGCAGGAAGCAGCAGAACCCTTAGCCAATGCCTTGTATGCCAGCGTACCGGTAGGGCTCGGCAGCCGCAGCAAGCTTTCCTTGAGCGACAAAGAGATGGAAGCCATGCTGGAAGGCGGAGCAGAATGGGCTGTTGCTCAAGGCTACGGCAAGAAAGCAGATCTAGAGCGCATCGAAGAACATGGCCGCATGCGTGGAGCAAAGCCAGGCGAAGTCTCCGCCTACGCCCGTGAACGCCAGCGGCGCGAGATGGGAACCCTAGGCTCAGGTAACCACTACCTCGAAGTCCAGGTTGTCGATGAGATCTACGATCCCAAGGCTGCCGAGAGTTTTGGTCTCAGGCAGGGGGAAGTTGTCATTACTATTCACTGCGGCTCGCGGGGCCTGGGTCACCAGATTGGCACTGAATATTTGAAGAAGATGCAACAGGCAGCTAAAGAATACGGCATAGAGCTGCCTGATCGCGAGCTGGCATGTGCGCCTTTGCAGTCCAAAGTGGGGCAAAGCTAG
>NZ_JANSIR010000095.1:196249-198344 GCF_047462155.1 Synechococcus sp. OH2 | reverse complement strand
CAGATCATCACCCACTGGGTGCGCCAGGTATTCGCCGAGCTTTTTCCCAAGGCTGAACTCGACCTCATCTACGATGTCTCCCACAACACCTGCAAGGAGGAGACCCATATCATAGAGGGGAAAAAACGCCGCCTGTTTGTCCACCGCAAGGGGGCAACGCGCGCTTTTGGGCCCGGCCACCCAGAGATCCCTCAGGCTTTTCGTTCCATCGGTCAGCCGGTAATCATCGGTGGCTCCATGGGCACGGCCTCCTACATTCTGGTCGGCACCGAGGAAAGTGAGGCCCTTGCCCTCTCTTCAGCTTGCCACGGGGCCGGAAGGGCGATGAGTCGCAACCAGGCTCTCAAAGCCTGGACAGGGCAGGAGATTATCGAACAACTGCGACGGCGCGGCGTCATTGTGCGCAGTCCTTCTCTGCGGGGGGTAGCCGAAGAAGCGCCCCAGGCCTACAAAAACATAGACAAAGTTGTGCGCGCTGCCGACCAAGCCAAGATCGCTAAACTCGTAGCGCGCTTAAGGCCTATTCTGTGTATCAAAGGCTAGGGATCCCCCGAAAGGGGAAGCTATTTTTGGGGGCTTAATGCCCCTTTTTTCGTTGTTTTTAATTCCTAGGGATCCCCCGGAAACAGATTCTTCAGCAAGTACAACGCCTGCATACTTCATGTTTCCAGGGATCCCTCCAAAGAAGAGCGAGGCAGCGAACAGGGCGCGCCGACAACTTTGCTTGTTTCCCGTTTCTAGGGATCCCCCCGAAGGGGGAACTCCGCGTAGACGCCGTCTTTGATGGACACCCAGAGTATCCAGTTTCCAATTTCTAGGGATCCCCCCGAAGGGGGAACTAATCACAGTCGAAGAGTGTGCCCCCACACTAGGGGGTTACGTTTCCAATTTCTAGGGATCCCCCCGAAGGGGGAACTACGCCAACGTAACCGTAACCCGTGCCGAGTTCGTCTTGGAGTTTCCAATTTCTAGGGATCCCCCCGAAGGGGGAACTCCTCTAGGCCTAAATTGGCCATTACCTCAAGGAGTTGGGGTAGTTTCCAATTTCTAGGGATCCCCCCGAAGGGGGAACTCGATGAAAAAGGCCTCACCCATTACGAAGTGTGGAAGTTTCCAATTTCTAGGGATCCCCCCGAAGGGGGAACCTTGAAAACCTTAGAAAGTCCCGGCTTGACCGGGAAGCTCGAAGTTTCCAATTTCTAGGGATCCCCCCGAAGGGGGAACCCAACTGGTTTTGTGCCGAGCTGGCCCGCCTGGAGAGGGCGAGTTTCCAATTTCTAGGGATCCCCCCGAAGGGGGAACGGCACGTACCCGAATAGGCTCCCCCTACTCATACGAAGTTTCCAATTTCTAGGGATCCCCCCGAAGGGGGAACGCTCTACCACGCCTACGCCATCGTCGGTGTGGCCGACGTTTCCAATTTCTAGGGATCCCCCCGAAGGGGGAACGTCGTCACACCGAGGAGGAAGGCCTGGGCACCCTGGCCGGGTTTCCAATTTCTAGGGATCCCCCCGAAGGGGGAACCTCCGCAGTGAGCCCATACTTCGCACCAGGCGGAGTCGTGGGGTTTCCAATTTCTAGGGATCCCCCCGAAGGGGGAACAACAACTGCATATCTACATCGCCAACCTCGCCTGTTATGGGGTTTCCAATTTCTAGGGATCCCCCCGAAGGGGGAACGCCCTAGATACGACTAGGTGTCGTTTTTCCCTGTCAAGTTTCCAATTTCTAGGGATCCCCCCGAAGGGGGAACACAGTAAGAGGCTTCGAAGGAAACACCAGAAGTTTCTGTTTCCAATTTCTAGGGATCCCCCCGAAGGGGGAACTGCTTCGCGCTCAGCGACTTGGGGATCCCCGTCTACCCCGTGGGTTTCCAATTTCTAGGGATCCCCCCGAAGGGGGAACCCCCGTGAGGATCCGGGACAAAAGAAGCCCCCACCTTACCCGTTTCCAATTTCTAGGGATCCCCCCGAAGGGGGAACGGTCACCCGAAATTCAAAGGCGTGGTCGTACACCGCTGTTTCCAATTTCTAGGGATCCCCCCGAAGGGGGAACCTGGGCCTGGGATCTGGCGGCCAAGGCCGGTGGGGACTGGA
>NZ_JANSIR010000095.1:191924-196239 GCF_047462155.1 Synechococcus sp. OH2 | reverse complement strand
GATCAGGATCCCTTCCCGGACAGACCATAGGCCGTAGCGCGTGCGCAAGGGCTGCCGAAAAGGACGCCGGTAGAGGCAAAACTCGAAGCTCAGCACGTTTTTCTCTGCCTTTGAGGATCGTCCGGATAAGGAGCTACGGGTAAAGAAGGAATCTCAGAGCCTAGAGAGATGCTGCAAGTAAGACAGCTAGGCCCATGTTCTTACTGTAGTTGAAGCTACAGAATCAAGTTGAAGACATAACGTAACTTTCACTGAGTATCTCCTTACTACGATTGAGGTGAGGAAAGAAGCGTTGGTTCACTCTTTTGGCAGAAGAGAGAGGCTCTATGCAGTTTTCCACTGACAAAGTCTTCACCCTTGACTCACAACGGTGTCCCTGTGGTGGTTCACATGCTCCACAGGATCACAGTGAATTCCTTGCTTCCATGCCACAAAGTCCAGCGGATCTGGCGGATGACTTAATCAAGATGGGAGTTTATCGGCCGCAGGTGTTGAAGCTTGCGGATCAGATCAGCCGCACTGAGATGCTAGAGACGCTGGTCTTGGAGCGCTTTAGTCGGCGTAACCCAGAAAAGGAGCCAATTTTACGGGAGCTGATTCGGCAAGCGGGCGGTCTAGATCAAGCGATGGTAGCGGCTTTTGGACCTCAGGCAGCCGAATTTTTTACGGATACCCTTCGGACAGGGTCTTATTCGCGGCGGCGTTTTTTGACTCAGGTGTTAGTGGCAGCTTCAGTGATTGGGTTGGCAGCCACTCAAGGACAACAGGAACTGTCTGTTCAAGCTCAGGGATCCCTTGAGAAAACGGATCTGAGAATTGGGTTTATTCCCATTACCTGTGCCACCCCGATCATCATGGCCAAGCCCCTGAAGTTCTATGAGAAGCATGGGTTGAATGTGCAGTTGGTGAAAATGCCTAGTTGGGTTGCGGTGCGGGATTCTGCCATCGCCGGAGAATTAGATGCTTATCACATGCTCTCCCCAATGCCTATTGCCATTACCTTGGGCCTAGGATCTACAGCTTTCCCGATTAGGGTGGCTAGCCTCGAGAACATCAACGGCCAGGCCATTACCATTGCCAACAAGTACAAAAACACTGTGAAAGGCCCCGCTGACTTCAAAGGTTTCACAATCGGCGTTCCCTTTCCATACTCAATGCATAACCTACTGCTACGCTACTACCTAGCTGTCGGAGGTCTCAATCCCGACACCGATGTACAGATTAACCCTGTGCCGCCGCCGGATAGTGTAGCTCGCATGGCGGTAGGGGATATCGATGCCATGTTGATGCCAGACCCGTTTAACCAACGGGCGGTGTTTGAGGGAGTAGGCTTTATCCATATGCTGAGTAAAGATCTTTGGCCAGGACATCCCTGCTGTGTTTTCGCTGCTGGCCAAAGCTGGATTGATGCGAACTCAAACACCTTCCGAGCAGTGAACAAAGCGATCATCGACGCAGCCAGCTATGCCAGCCAGTCAGGAAATCGAGCCGAGATCGCCAAGGCTATTTCTCCGCGGGAGTTTCTGAATCAGCCAGAGGCGGTGGTGACTGCCGTGCTGACGGGTCAATTTGAGGATGGGTTAGGCAATAGCTTCAACATTCCTAATCGGATTGATTTTGATCCCTACCCCTGGCAGAGCTTTGCTTACTGGATCATTAGCCAATTGGTGCGCTGGAATCTCCTATCAGAGGCGGACGCAGATTATCCTCAGATCACTCAGGATATCTTCCTGACAGACTTGGCCCGTGAGCTGGCTCGAGAGCTAGGACAAAACCCGCCTACCGAAAACCTAAGGGTTGAAACCCTGAAGTTTGATACCTTCGATCCTAGTAATCCTGTCGCTTACATTCAAGCTCAAATCGAGAAGTTTGGGGTTTAGACCCTCAGATAGGGATCCCATCTGTTTAAACTGAACAGTTGATGACGATCCCATTGCACTAAAATTTTCTCTAGATTTTTTCCTTAACCCGTTGGAGGTACAATGTCCTTTCTTCCCGCTATGCCAGGGCGATGGATTCGTTCGATCCTACCGGATACTAATCGGCAGGCATTTGCTTTGTTTATGATCTCTTTGCTTTTGATTTTGGTAGTTTGGGAGGCCGGAGCACGCGGCGGAGTATTTTCTCCATTAATTCCCCCTGCCAGTAGAACCTTGGTAACTATTTGGGGGTGGGTTTCGGATCCCTTTTACGATTATGGCCCTAACGATAGAGGCATTGGTTGGCATCTGCTGGCAAGCTTACAGCGAGTGGCGATTGGATTTACCATTGGCTCCTTGATCGCCATCCCTCTTGGAGTACTGGTGGGTCTTTCGGAGGTGACTTCACGGGCAATTGATCCCTACATTCAGTTGCTAAAGCCAGTTTCACCACTAGCGTGGCTGCCTCTGGGTTTAGGCATTCTGAAAAGCTCAGAAAGCGCCGCCTTGTTTGTCATTGCTATTACTAGCATTTGGCCCACCCTAATTAACACTAAGTTTGGGGTAAGTAATGTGGATCGAGCTTACTTGGATGTGGCTCGCTCTTTAGGGGCGTCCCGTTGGCGTACTATCCTTAAGGTAATTCTGCCTGCAGCAGCGCCAAGCATCATAACCGGCTTGCGCATCAGCATCGGTATTGCCTGGCTGGTAATCGTAGCTGCCGAAATTCTGGTGGGAGGTACTGGCCTGGGTTATTTTATCTGGAACGAATGGAATAACCTTCAAATTACCAGTATCATTACTGCAATTGTTGTTATAGGTGTTGTGGGTCTTCTGCTAGATTGGTTGTTTGTATTGTTGCAACGTTGGGTCGCATTTTGGGTGAGGTCATGAAAGTTACTTCTCCTTCCTATACCTCGAGTTCTGCTGGCTTGGAGCGGATTCCGCAGTTGCAGTTGCGCCAAGTCACCAAGATCTACCCCGGTCGTCGGGGCTTTATGGATCGGCTCATTGGTCGTGCTTCGGTTGATTACGTCGCTCTTGCACCCATCGATTTAGTGGTAGAAGCCAACACTTTTGTCTCGATTATCGGTCCTTCTGGTTGTGGTAAGTCGACATTGCTTAATATCATTGCAGGTCTCTCACAGCCCTCTACTGGACAAGTATTGATCAATGGTCAAGAGGTTCATTCCCCCGGACCTGATCGTGGCATTGTCTTTCAAAACTATGCTCTTATGCCCTGGATGACAGTAGGAGAAAACATCCGTTTTGCTGTGGAAACTGTACACCCGCAGATGACTTTGGCTCAGCAGAAGCAGTTGGTACAATCTTTCATAGACCTAGTAGGGTTGCGGGGGGCAGAAAAGAAATATCCTCACGAATTATCTGGAGGGATGAAGCAGCGGGTAGCAATTGCTCGAGCTCTGGCGACTGATCCACAAATTTTGCTCATGGATGAGCCATTTGGCGCTTTAGATGCGCTGACGCGAGGATTCCTTCAGGATGAAGTTGAGCGAATTTGGGAGTCACAACGGAAAACTGTCATCTTGATTACCCACAGCATTGAAGAAGCACTGTTGCTGTCGGATCGAATTGTCATGATGACTCGGGGGCCAGAGGCTCGCATTGCTCAGATTCTAGATGTCCCGTTTACCCGTCCTCGCCATCGAGACAGCTTAGATCAGCAGCCAGGCTATCATGATCTCAAGGCAGCTATGGAACATCACCTTTCTCAAGAAACTCGTGCTGTTGAGGAATCACGGATCCGGGTTTGAGGAATAAACTGTAGTAGGAGCTTTCACGAAGCCGATACATCTGAAATTTAGGAGGCTACAATGAGCACAACCATCCCAGAGATTACTAAGAAGCTATTGGCCGCTAAAGCTGAGAAGGGGCTAACCTTTGCTGATTTAGAGCAGAGGATAGGCCGAGATGAGGTGTGGATTGCAGCGGTTTTTTATCGTCAGGCAAGCGCCTCTTTAGAAGAAGCGAAAAAAATTACTGAGATCTTAGAACTGGACGCTGTTGTAGCAAAAGAATTGACTGAATGCCCACTGAAAGGTCTAGGGCCAGTGGTGCCGACAGATCCTTTGATCTATCGCTTCTACGAGATTGTACAGGTATATGGCATGCCAATAAAAGCAGTAATTCATGAGAAGTTTGGCGATGGGATTATGAGCGCTATTGACTTTACCTTAGATATACAAAAGGAAGAAGACCCTAAAGGAGATCGCGTTAAAGTGATCATGTCTGGTAAGTTCCTGCCCTACAAGAAGTGGTAGGGGTAGGATACATGAGCCGAGTCTTAACTGCCTGTAAAGTCAAGCTAGTAGTTGAGCTAGGAACCTGGGGGTGCAGTTTTCCTAAAAAGCCCACAAAGCGCAAGTCCGCAGAAA
>NZ_JANSIR010000095.1:191613-191914 GCF_047462155.1 Synechococcus sp. OH2 | reverse complement strand
GTTTCCAATTTCTAGGGATCCCCCCGAAGGGGGAACTAAGGCAAGCTTTGATAGATGCTGTTAAAGAAGAGTTGTTTCCAATTTCTAGGGATCCCCCCGAAGGGGGAACGCGACTTTGACGGGGACCCGGTAACTGTCATTCTGAGGAAAGTTTCCAATTTCTAGGGATCCCCCCGAAGGGGGAACTCGAGAAAATAGCCAATGTACACGGCCTATCTACCTACAGGTTTCCAATTTCTAGGGATCCCCCCGAAGGGGGAACTGTCACGCCTCTCAGGCGTGAAGGCGGACCCCGTGTTCG
>NZ_JANSIR010000095.1:191249-191603 GCF_047462155.1 Synechococcus sp. OH2 | reverse complement strand
CCAATTTCTAGGGATCCCCCCGAAGGGGAACCAACGAGTATGACGAGGTCATAGGCTGCCCGAAGTTTGTTTCCAATTTCTAGGGATCCCCCCGAAGGGGAACCTCTTAGGCCTTACGAGCCTAGGTCGTAAGGCTCTGGCGTCGTTTCCAATTTCTAGGGATCCCCCCGAAGGGGAACCACACGGTGGAGAGCAGGCTAGGCAGGGCTACCCAGTCTAGTCTGGTTTCCAATTTCTAGGGATCCCCCCGAAGGGGAACCATAAGGGATGCACGGAGTCAAGGCCGTACGATGGTTGTTTCCAATTTCTAGGGATCCCCCCGAAGGGGAACCTCTACCCCTATTAAACCCAAGC
>NZ_JANSIR010000095.1:180524-191086 GCF_047462155.1 Synechococcus sp. OH2 | reverse complement strand
AAAGAATCGGCCTTTGCGGGATTTGGCGAGGCGCTCGCAGAGCTGCTGATACCATTTTTGTGTGCTTTCGAGAACATCAAGTACTTAGGTAGGGGGAAAGTTGCCTGAGCTACACGATGACCGAGCCAGGGGGTGCAGTTAAAGGGGGTTCACCCCAGATTTCCACTTGATCGAGGGCGTGGCTGGTGAGGGGATAGAAGCGGACGCTGTCTTCGTTGGGCTTGATCCTTTTCCGGAGCCGTAGCTTGAGCTCCTCGAACTTGTCCTTGTTGAGGACGCACTCGAAGACACTGTACTGCACCCGCTTGCCGTAGCCTTCTAGCAGGTCGGCAATTTTCTTGCGGCGCTTGTCACAGGGAGTATCGTAGGTAACAACATAAAGAAACATCAGCGAATCCGGTAAGGCTGATACAAGTCTTGAGGATTATAGACGGACTGCTTAAACTTCTTAACCTGCTGTGTCAGTAAATCCCAGCGGGGCTGATCCCCAGCAGGAGTTGTAATGGATCCCTCCATTCTCTGGAGAAAAGCTTTGAGGTATTTCTTTCTGCCAGCATCGTTGAGAAAACAGCCCCCATCTCGATACTCGAAGTCTTCTTGGATATCCATAACACTGCTGTTGACAAGCCACAGTACCAGGGAGTCCACAATAGGCGCTCGGAACTCTTCCAGCAAATCGGAAACCAGAGCAGCGTGGCGTTCACTGCTGGCATGTAGGCAACCTTGATAGGGATCCAAATCTTGCAGCTCAATCAAGGTTAATAGATGGTTCCAGAGCACCATATAGCCAAAGCTGAGCATGGCATTGACTGGATTGGTAGGTGGTTGTCGGGTACGCTTGAGCAAAACAAATCCCTTTTGTTGTAAGCAACTGCCCAATTCTGGGAAATACAGGGCTGCGCCGATCCCTTCAATGCCGCGCAATTGATCTAGAGACTTAGCCTGCAGAACTTGCTCAGCTAGATGTTCCAGGCTGCGCAGGGTTAGATCCCCAGTTTCGCTGGGGCGCTGCCTAAGTTGCCGCATCAACAACACGCGCCCATTGAGGAGCTTAGCTCGCACTATCTGGGCTGCTGTTTGCAACCGCCATGCCTCAGAGAGTGCTTGTTGCCAATGGACCAAGCGGCGGTAGCCTCTTTCAATGGGAATGAGGCGACCGTAGCAATAGCCGAGCCGGGAGAGGTAAGCAATGGGGATGTTGCGCTTCAAGCACTCTCTTACAACATCGGTAGTTACCTGAGAGCGGCCAAAGATTAAAATTTGCTCCAGCAAGGGCAGAGGCACCTCCTGCAAGAGCAAATCGCCCAAATGAACCAGCACAAACTCTTGCCTGAGGCTTAGCCTGCACCCTTGCTGGGAAACATACAAGGTTCGCATTATCGATCATCTCGGTGCAGACTCTCTGAGCCTCGCCTTGGCTCTATGGAAGTGCTGGTCTTGGATTGGCGCTCTTCTGGCAAAACCTCTACATCAATTTCAGAGCTTGACAAAAGATCCATAATCGCCTCCGTTAAGCTTCCAGAAAAGAAGCTGGCAATTGCAACCAAAATAGTGTTGGTAATCACGGCTGCCAGGCCCAAGGGGGCAATGAGCAAAATGACTAGTGTAATCAGGCCATTGATTGTAGCTGTAACAAGGTTTCTAAGAACTTTGGCTTTGGTCTTCTTTCTAGGCATGGTTTTCCCGAAAACTCTCCAAGATTTTTTCTATCTCAAGGGCCAGATTACTCCAAAGCTATCGGCACTTCTCTTGAGCTCGTCGAGATACCTTTTCCTAGGATCCGCCGTTGCTCCAAAAACGGTAACCACTTGGTAATCACCCAAATCGGCAATCCAAACTGGAGAGGGCAGAGCACCTCCCTGTACACCCCCACACAAGAATTTGTCGTACCGGTCTTCGCCCTGCCGGCCAAGACGATGCAAAGTTGCCAGGGCATAGGGTTTATTAAACTCTTCCTCGCCGCTGCAGACCACAATCTGGCAGTTGGCATCCACTGCTTGCGGCCATTTATCCCTGTCAACTTGGCCAACACTTCTTGGGCTATTGGGGTTAATAGCCTGCTTGGTTAGAGTCTTGAGAGCGGCAAAAAAGTTTTCCAGACGCTTTTGGAAAAGCTTCTGAAACTCAGCCACCAATTCCGGCAGCTCCCAGAAGGCATCCTCTGACCTGGGAATTAGGGTGGAGCCGCGCCACCAGGGAGCCCCCTTGCGGTTTTGGCGGGAGTAGCAGGGTCTTCTGGCCCCTTGGCCCACACCTCCCAGATGGAACATCATCCAGGTGAGGTTGGCAAAGAGCTTTTTCGCCGCCTCTTGATCTTCCTGCAAAGCATAATTTTGGCACTCGCCCGAAAGACTCAAGACGAGGATCCCTTCTTGTCGTCCGGCAGGTTTATTTCTTCCTTGCTGATTGGGCTCCGGCTCCGGCTGAGAGACTTTGCCATCTAGGAGATCTACATGGATCCAGCCGTGTTTTTGCTTAGGGGTGATGGCGCCAAAAAGTTGCCCTTCCCACTCCTGCACCTGATCGACCGGCAAAACTCCCAGGGCAAGGGTGCGGAACCAATAGCGCAGCATATTCTTAAAGGCCACGGGCCGCACTTCGGCGATGGATCGGTTGTCGTAGCGATTCTTGTCGGGTCTCCAGTTGACTACCTGGCGCCCGTGAATGAGTTGGCCTTCTAGCTCAAAGGGCAGCCGCAAGAATTCTCCCCGGTACTTGTCGGGGGATCTTCCTGAGGAAACCAGCCGGCCGTAGCCGGTATTCACCTGGGATCCCACCCCTTGCTCTAAACCTCGGACAAGCCATTGCTTAACTTGATCCAGCACTGCATCGGTGCAGCCGCTGCCTTTGCGTAGGCCAATCAAAAAAGTGGCTTGCTTGAGAGAGAAAAATAAGTTGGGGTTGGGCGAGTATTCAAGATTTTTTCCATTCCATTTCCAGACGTTATTAGCAATATCTACAGCCAGCCCCCCCGTTTTGGAGTTATCGGGATCCTCCCGCCTTTGGGGCCGAATGGGTGCCGGATAGGCATCCAAAAAGACAACCTTGCCGGCGCTATCTTTTTCCTCAGCTTGTAGGTGGCCAAACCAAGGAGCTACAGCTTGGTCTGCTTGATCCCAAGATAGGTTGCGCTCCTGCATCAGCTCCCGAATGGCCTGGGAGCGGGCTACACCGCGCAGGGTGGAGCCAGGAATGTAAGGGATCCCTAAGTGATCGAAAGCGGGGAGCAACATGCTCTCTGGGCCCTTGGCCCCACCGACTCGAATTCGCCAGGGACAGGTAACCTGAAGGGTGTCGCTGGCAAGGCGTTGGGTGCGCTCGTTCAAAACTTTCAGGCGGGCTCCAAGGTTGATCGTTGTTTCCACTTGGTGCGCCAGCTCCGCTTTGGTGCCGTCTTTAAAAGCATCGAGCCGCGCTCGCATCCAACGCAGATATTCAATAAAACCGGCGGTGGGATCCGGCCTGGGCGTGGGATCCAAGGGGTGACCCAGCCAAGGCAAGGGCTGAGGATTGTTGCCTTCTCCGCCACCGCCTCCACCGCGCGGCTGGTTTCCCCCTCCATTGCCTCCTCTAGGAGAATTGGGGCCTCGATTTTCCTGAGGCGGCCGGCGGCTGGGATCCCCTGGCCTGGGGGGACGAGCAAGCGGCTGAGGCGTGTTGCCAGGACGAGCAGGGCGATGACCGGTCATGGGATCTTCTCCAAAAGTGGGAAACAGGGTTAGGAATTGCCAAGGGTTTGGCGAAATTCACGCAACATGGTGCTGGTACCAATTTCTAGGGCGCGTCGAATGAGTTGAGGTACAAGATTGGGGATGTCGAAGTCTGGAAAAAGCCGGCTGCAGCTTGATTCTACGTAGTCTTCTCCCTGCAGGATAAAGATCCGCAAACTTCGCTCACCCAAGATCCAAACTTCCGGCACGCCGATGGCTCTATAGGCCTCAATAAAAGTTCGGGAAGTAACGTCGGACTCGATGGCCAGATCAGGTGGGGGCAACTGATCGACATCGATCCTGCCCTCGCAACCTCGCACCAACTCCAGGTGATTGACATAGAAGCAGGTGTCGGGCTCCACTCCAGCCCTGCTTGACTTTTTAAGGGTTGTTGAGCCAAAGTCTTCCCAATCCCTACCCTGAGAATCAAGAATGGCTGAGACAATATACCCGGCAATGCGATGAAGGCGCTCGTGTTTGGATAAAGGAGACATGATCTCGAAAGTGCCATCGTAGTAGGCAATGCGAGTGTGGCGATCTTCGCCCAGCTCTTCCAGAATGCTCTCGCAGTCTTGCCAGGTAAGAGAATGAATAACCACTCGGCTGCCTTCTTGCAGGGAAATCGCTTGCAGGGGGATCGCGACGCCCATTACTCCCCTCCTTTGATGTCGTGGTAGATGGCCATGGCCCAAAAGCCAAACTCCTGAGCCAAAGCCAGCCCTAACCCTGTTAAACCTAGATACTCTTCGACTCCCAGTCCCATAAGACGATCCAGACCATTGGAGTTAGCAATTCCCTTCTGACCAGAAATCTCTTCCAGGCAATTAAAGAACTCCTTGACCACTTGCTTTTTGCCGTCTTGGCCGAGGGCATCTTCTTCTGCCTTAAGGCGCAGCAGGCCCCAGGTGGAAAGGTAGGTGTAGAGTTCCACAGCCTGGTTTTTCTGCTCCTTAAGCTTTTCTTGGTCTCTGGTTTGAGCCCTTAACTGGCGAAGGGATTCGTAAACAGGCTTGGCCAACGTGCGAGGATCAAAAGTTTCCATAAAACCTCCTCAACTAGTTCCAAGACAACTCGACAAAGCCCCGACCTAGGCTCTCCTGACCGCCAATTTGCAGAAGCTGGTTATCCTGCAGAAGCTTCCGAAATTGCTCCACTGCTTTTTGGGAACTGCCATTGGCTTGGGCTGTTACCCCCCAGGTGAAGTACATCAAGCTATCGGGGGGAATGGCCTCTTCGTAGCGAAAGCCGCCTTCTACAACTTTGTGCTCGCTGAGCTTAACTTTTACCTGCCGCCACAGGCTCATTTGAATAAGGGTGGCACAGTGCTGATCCGGCAAGACGATGACGCGGGTGATGCTGGAAGACTTGACAAAGTCTTGCCAGTTGGCCCACTTTTTCAGGCCATTTTTCAGGATGGCATCCTTGAGGTAGATGGCCCGGTTTGTCTCTAAGTTGGTGCTATAGGGATCCGGCACCTGCAACTGCTGGCCACTTAGCCGCAGCCAGCGCTTGAGCAAGAGGGGGCAGCTCATCCAGACTACCCCGTGGCTGAGGGAAGCCACCGGCACCCACAACAGGGATCCATCCCCAATCCAAATGGAGCCTTGGGTAAGCTGATCCCCCTCCCCAATTTCGTTGCCAAAGAGCTCAAACTTTAACTCTTTCTCAGCCACACTGGCCCGCAATTTGCCGCGGATGGTGCTGGAAGGAATGTAGGGCAAGTTGGTGTGGGCTTCGCGGGCAATGCCCAAGAGGTTGCCTTCTTGGGTGGTGCCGCCGGTGTGCAGGGGGGTTAACAGGGTGAGATAGACCAGGTGAAAAGTCATCGAAAAAACACTCCTTATCGACAAAAACAGGGCTGCAAAAGCATCAGTTAACCCAAGGCAGCCAGAGCAACTCGCTGTAGCCCAACAGCCGCCAGCGGTGGAAGACGTTGAGCCGGCCATCTTCCAGCTCCGGCTCGTCCTGCCCAAGGGGAGCCGGCTGCTCCAGGTAGTAGATGCTGCCGGGCGGAGCGGCAAACACTTGCGGAGCCGGTAAGCTGGTCTTGCGCGGCTCTGTTAGGGAATCCACCTGCAGGCGGCCGCTGATGGGAACCGGCTTGCCGGTGGCCACGCTTACCAGAGGACCGGTGAGGGAGTGGGCAGGGTGGGGGGTGGCCAAGCGCCATTCCCAGGGCCAGGCGCGGCAGAGGGAGCGCCCATCCACCTTCTTGATGAACACTCCAGGCGTAACCAGGTAGGCCAAGGCCCGCCGGGTTTGCCGGAAGGTCTCTTGGGAGAGCTCCTGCAGCGCTTGCCACTGCTTGCCCAGCTCTGGGCAAGGGCCCAGGAGAGCGCCGTGGCCTTCTCCCCCCAGCCGCACCACCTCTTCTTGCTCCAGGGGCAAGGGATCCCAGGTTTCGCGCTCAGGATCCCAGCACTCGATGGAGAAAGCCAGGCTCCAGCCGGGCTGCAGGCGGATGCAGGTTTCCACAAAGTAGCCATCGGTTTCTCGCACCTGACGTTTGCCTGCCTGCAGGGTGTTGTGGGGCCGCACCTCCGCCACCCAGGGGGGCGGAACGGCTTGAGCCAGATCCCAGCCCTTGCTCTGCAGCGCTTTTTGCACCGCCTGAAAGGGCAGGTAGCCGGCGGCCTTTTGCTTGGGGCTTGGCCGTTCCTCCTCCGGAGCTGCCGCTACCAAAGGGGCCGGCCGAGTGGGATCCCAACGGTAGCCGCTGTAGGAATGCTCCTCTTCCAGCCAGGGGATGGGCACCAGCGGGGATCCCTGGTCAAGGTGCAGGGGGCTGGGGAAGTAAAGCTGCTCATCCCAGCAGAGGAAGGGGCCGCGCAGGCGCAGGGTTGTCGGCTGGCCCAGGTGGGCCAGGATGGCTCCGGCCAGGGTGTGGCCGCTGGGCGGAAAGCCGCTGGTGGCCCAGGCCCGCTCCCCCGGCGCAAAGGGCCTGGCATCGCGAAACATCCACACATCCAAAGGCGAGAGCACAAACCAACTCATCGACCGTTCCTCCCCAATTTCACGGTGCGGTTGCGCAGCACAAAGGCCGCTAGCTTAAACCAGTTTTTGATGGCCAGATCCCAGGCTGCCGGCTGGGCGGGCAGGCTGTGCTGCCAAAAGTGCTGGATAAACTCGATTAGCTTGGCCTGGAAGCGATCCCTCTGCTCGCTTTCGCCGCCAAAGAGATCCCGGCGGCTACAGAACAAGCGGGCCCAATCGGGCACAGCTTCCAAGCTGGGGGCGGGGTGCTGCTCCCAGAGCTGGGCAGCCTGCTCAAACAGCGAGCTTTGATCCTGCTGTTGGCCCAGCAACTTCCAGTCAAAATCCAGCAGGTCTTTCCACTTGTCGAAGGTGTCGAACTTGCTGGTGCCCACCAGTTGGTTGCCGTTGGCAAACAGTACCCGCACCTGGACGCTGTCCTTGGGGCTGCCATGGGCATAGGCCTGCCCTTTGGCGTCTTTTTCCGCCTCCCAGAGATTTTCCAGGGCAATGGCCAAGGGCACCGAGTGGTGGGCAATCACCACGCCAAAGCTAATGCTGGCCAGGGATCCCAGGGTAAAAAGAGGGCGGCGGCTGAGGCCAGGCGGTAACTGCGCCTTTTGCCACTGCCAGTAGTCCCCTTCGTTGGCGAACTCCCGCCAGTCGTCTTCGCCGCCGCGGAAACATTGGCGGATGTCCCAGAGCCAGCCATCCCACTCCCAGAGGTTGGTATAGGCCAAAACGTCGTCTCCCCCAGCGTAGATGAGCCTGCCGGCGTAGCGCTGCTCGGTGAGGTAGGGCACCAACTGGCCGGAAAAATCCAACAGGGCGCGGCTGAGGGCACTGTGGGTGGCCGGGCCCATGCGCTTGCGGCTGGTTTTAACAAACTCGCTGAAGGCGTCCTTGACCTGGTCGAGCTCCTCGGAGTTGATGACCTGGCCAATGGTGTCTTTGCAGCCATCGGCTAGGCGCTGCAGCGGCTGGGGTAGGTAGTCGTAGTAGGGTCGCATCTTCTCCCCCCTCAGCCACTGGCCCATGTCGTCGCCATCGCCGGCGGCCAGCACGTACCAACTGGCGGGGTTGATGCTGGGGTAGTAGCGGCTGAGGGTGGCTTCTATCTCCTGGCGGCAGCGCTTCTGGGTTGCTGCGTCTGCTTCCAGGTCTTCCACCAGCCAGCCGGCGTTGAGCAGCCGCGGGTGGTAGCGTAGGTTCTGCTGGTCGGCCCACGGGATCCCCCACTTGCCGCGCATCTCCCGCAGCACTTCCCGAATGCCGGGGTGGATGGCCTCAACGGCCTGGCAGGCTTGCTCCAAGTGCCCCTGCTCCCGTCGCCCGTGGGTTTTCAGGTAGCCGGCCACACCGGCGGTGAGATCGGGGTAGGAAGCGGCAATCTTGTCTTCATCGAGGTTGGGAAAGAGCTCCGGCAACACCTTGTCCAGGGCCCGCTTGACCGTTTCGGTGGCGTTGAGCTGCTCGCGGCCATCGAAAAGCCCCGCCTGCCGCTGCCAAAGCCGCCGGCTCTCCCCTTCGCCAATCCAGCGATCCCTCGGGGAAGGGTGAACCACCGGCCCCAGGCCGGAGACGGTGCTGCGCGGTCCAAAGGCCACCGGCAGTTGCCAATCGCGGGCCTGTTTGCAGGCAGCCTGCAGCCGGCGCGTCGCCTCCACCGCCGCTGCCCACCAGGAGCCGACGTTCAGCCCCGGCTTGTACTGGCGGCGCTGCTGCTTTTGGGGATCCCAGAAGCTGATCCGCAGGAACTTCAGCTCCGCGTCGGCAAAAAGCTGCCGCTCTCCTGTTAGGTGGTAGGTGCGGTTTTGGGCGCTGACCCAGGGATCCCGTTCGACCGGCTCCTGGGACTTGAGGATGGCGGTGTCTTTGAGCCTTTGCTGGGGGGATCCCAGGGGTGCCGCTGCCCAGTAGAGCTGCCACTGGTGCTCCAACCATCCCTCCCAGGTGGGATCCTCCGGGCGCAACTGCACCAGCCAGCGGCGCTCCAGTTGCAGGTGCTCCAGCGCTCTTTCGGCCAGGTGGCGCCATTCTTCTTTGAGGGTCTGCTGGGCCAACTGCATGGCCGCCTCCACCCGCTCTTCCGGCAACAGCAAGAGGATCACGTTGGGGAAGCCGGCGGTGAGCAGGGCGTGGGCAGAAGGCTGCGGGATCCACTCGGCAAATTTGGGGTACTTCTCCAGCAGCCAGGCATCGATCAACGGCTGGCCGTAGAGGCTGGGGTAGAGCAGGCAGTCGGGACCGTATTTTTCTGCCAGCCGCCAGCAAAGCCGTGCCGAGAGGTAGTGCAACAGCCAGGATCCGGCCCAGAAATCCCGCATCTTGCGGCTGGCTTTAATCAGCTCCTGGATGGGGTTGAAGGTGAAGCTGGCCAAAAAGGGCCGCGTGAACTTGGGCTCGTCGTAGCCGGCCAAACAGCCCGCCAGGGCCGCCACGACACTGGTGTGGCTCCACAGGGATCCATCCGGCAGTCGCGTTTCCGCCGGCAAAAGCAGGAGGTTCTCATCGCCCAACTCCCGAACCAGCGCCTGGGGAAAACAGCGCCAGAACCACCAGAACACCTTCTGGATATCCTCCTCTTCTTGCCGGATCCAATCGGGAATCACCTTTTTCTCTAGCTGCATCAGGTGCTCGGCGCGGGAGCCGGCCTGCTGCAGGGCCCGGTGTTCCTCTTCGGGCAGTTGCCAAAAGCGCTTGCGCCCCGAAAGCAGATGGCTCATCTCTAGGCCCGGCCCCAGGCTGTGGCCGCGATCGGCTACCTGGTAGTCGATGGCAACCGGCAGGTGGCCAATGGCAGCCCGATCGCTGGCGGAGGCAACCAGATCCGCATCGCCAACGCTTGCTAGGAGGGATCCTTCCGCCTTGGGCGAGATCCACCCTTGCATCGCCGCTAGGTTTGGCCACAGCCCTTCCTTAGCGCGGCCAGAGGCGTCGTGGAGGGCTTTGAGGGCAGGGTCGTGCAGCAAACCCCAGAGCTTCGCTTGCCAGTAGTGATGAGACATGGTGTTTTCGCAGGAGAGTTAAAAACTGAACGCGCAAGAAACAAAAAAGTAAACAAAACCCCAACAGCCACCCGATACCTGGGTGCAGAAGCTACAAAACAAAATCCACCAATCCCGACCAGCCCTCAGGTTTCTTTAGTATTTCTCCAGCTCAGTAGGACTTGTGCAAGCTAAGCCCCTGCCAACTGTTTGACCGAGCTTGAAAACTCAGAACCTGAGGGTGGGCCGATGTCTGTAGCCTACTGAGAAATGGAAGGATCCCCTTCCAATTCCCCTTCTGTCCGGGTCAATTCCGGAAACAGCGCCTCCAGCCTGGGCAGCAGATCCCGCAGCACAAAGCCCTCCAGAGCTTCGCTGGGAAGAGGTTCGGGATTCATCTGCACATGGGCCACGTCGTTGCGGTACTGGCTAAGGCGAGACCAAAGATCAGCAAGCTGCTGGACATCGGGAACGTGGGCGGCAATGGGAGGAAGAGACTGAGCCGGCTCCGCTTGCTGGATGAGGGATCCCAACTGCTGTTCAATTCCCTGCCGCGCTTCTCGTCTGCGGTAGTCTTGGATCCCCTCACAGAGGCAAAGGGCAGAAACCACCCACTCGCGGGCCAAGAGAAGGGCTTGGGTGGTGAAGCGCTTTTCCACATACCAGCGCAGCAGTTGAAAGTGCTTTTGAACTTGAGCTCGGGGATCCTCCTTCTGGTCTGCCGGCAGCGCCAGTTGGCTGTAGCTATCTTGAATGCTTTGCAGCAGCAGGCCAAAGGGCTTAGCAAATTGGCCCACCTCTTCGGCCAACTCCTGAGTGGAGTGCTTTTGCAACCTGGGCAGGTCATCCTCCAAAAGGCTCACCGGCCTCACCAGCTCCAGGGAACGGGAGA
>NZ_JANSIR010000095.1:167261-180514 GCF_047462155.1 Synechococcus sp. OH2 | reverse complement strand
TGCGGGATTTGGCGAGGCGCTCGCGGAGCTGCTGATACCGTTTTTGTGCTCTCTTAGAAACATTGCTGGGGTCGGGATCCCTGGATAGGGGCAAGGGGTTTGGATCCCTGCCGGCGTAATGGTTTAATGGAGGTTTAGCAACATTTTTTAAGCAACAGTTGCCCTCTATGGCCGAGACCTTCCTTTACAATGCCTTGCGTGCCGCCCTCGACGAAGAGATGGCTCGGGATCCCAACGTGTTTGTCCTCGGAGAGGATGTGGGCCACTACGGCGGCTCCTACAAAGTCACCAAAGACCTGTATCGCAAGTACGGGGAGATGCGCCTCCTGGACACCCCTATTTGCGAAAACAGCTTCACCGGCTTGGCCATCGGGGCAGCGATGACCGGCTTGCGGCCGGTGGTGGAAGGGATGAACATGGGCTTTTTGCTCCTGGCCTTCAACCAAATTGCCAACAATGCCGGCATGCTGCGCTACACGTCTGGCGGCAATTTCAAGATCCCGCTGGTGATCCGCGGGCCAGGCGGGGTAGGACGCCAGTTGGGAGCCGAGCACTCGCAGCGGCTGGAGGCCTACTTTCAAGCGGTGCCCGGCCTGAAGATCGTAGCCTGCTCCACTCCGTACAATGCCAAGGGTCTGCTCAAGTCGGCCATCCGCGACGACAACCCCGTTCTCTTTTTCGAGCATGTGCTCCTCTACAACCTCAAAGAAGACCTGCCGGAGGAGGAGTACCTGTTGCCCCTAGACAAGGCGGAAGTTGTCCGCACGGGCTCTGACGTTACCATCCTCACCTACTCGCGCATGCGCCACCACGTGCTCAAAGCTGTGGACACCCTAGTGCAGCAGGAGATCGACCCTGAGGTTATTGACTTGATCTCCCTCAAGCCTCTCGATATGGAGACCATTGCCGCCTCGGTGCGCAAAACCCACCGGGTGGTCATTGTCGAAGAAGACATGAAAACGGGCGGCATTGGGGCAGAGCTGACGGCCCGCATCATGGAAGAACTGTTTGACGAGCTGGACGCGCCCGTAGTGCGTTTGGCTTCCCAAGACATTCCCACCCCCTACAACGGCACGCTGGAAGCGGCCACCATCGTGCAGCCAGCAGATATTGTGGCGGCGGTGGAGCGGCTCCTCTACGGATAAACGCCAGATGACTCTATAACATCGTTGAACTTCGGCGAGAACCGGGGGGAACACTCAATCAGGACTCAGGGAGGCTGGGTTCCTCTTCAGGGCAACGAGGGCAGCATGGCCAATTACGACTGGATCGTCATCGGCGGTGGGATCACCGGAGCGGCCTTGAGCTACGAGCTGGCCCGTCAAGGAGGATCCGTTCTTCTCCTTGAAAAGGAGGCGCTGCCGCCCAGTGCCACGCGCTACAGCTACGGTGGCCTGGCCCATTGGGCGGGGAAAACCCCCCTGCTCAAAGCCCTGGGGGAAGAAGGGATCCACCGTTACCGCACCCTCTCAGAGGAGCTGGAGGCAGACATTCACTTTCGCGAGCTGGATCTGCTCCTGCCGATTGCTCCTGGCTACTCTGTGGAAAATGTGGAGGCGGATCTGGCTGACTGTCGCATCCCACCCCAGCGCATTTCCGTGGAGACGGCCTGTGAGCTGGAGCCCCTCTTGAATCCGGTGGCCCTGGAGGGCGTGCTCTGGGCGCGACATGGCCACATTCACCCCTGGCTGACGACGCTGGCTTTTCAGAAGGCTTTCCAACGCCTGGGGGGATCCCTGCTTTTGCAAACCGTAACCGGCTTGCGGCGGCAGGGGCAGCGGATCACGGGGGTGGAGACCCCTACAGGCTGCTATGGGGCAGCCCAGGTGGTGGTGTGCGCCGGCGGCTGGACGCGGGCTCTGTTGCGCCAGGCCGGGATCTGGGCCCCTATCTACTTCACCCACGCCGAATCTCTTGAGCTGGAGCCTGCAGAGGTGCGGTTGAGAACCATCGTCATGAGTGCGCCCGTGCAGCGCCTGGAGCTGGAGCGGCAAGCTGGCCACCCCGACCGGGATCCCCTCTGGGACAAGCCGGGGCAGGAGATCTGCCCGCCGATTTTGGATGTCGGGATCCTGCAGTTTCTAGACGGCAGCCTTCGCCTGGGCCAGATCAGTCGGGTGCTGACGGATCCCCAGGCCGAGGTGGATGCCGCCGCTAGCGAAGCGCAAATCCGCTCCCAAGCAGAGCGCTACTTGCCGGCAGTAGCTCACTTGCCCGGGCGCTGGCGCCACTGCTTAGTGGCCTTTAGCAGCGATCACCACCCTCTGGTGGGATCCCTGCCCGGCTGGGAAGGGCTGCAACTCTTTTCCGGCTTCAGCACCCCCTTGGCCATTGTGCCGGCCTTGGCCCGCCGCTTTGCCCAGCAGGCCTACGGACAGGCCGATGAGTGGCTTCCCAGTCTCTCACCAGCGCGCTTTGCTGGGTCCTCAGCCGCTGCCCCTCTCCCTCAGGGATAGGGGCAAAAGAATCCTCCCTCCTTGCTCAAGACCCCTCCTCAGCCGGCGGTGTCTCCAGCAGGTCTTCCAGGCTCAGTTGGACTTGGCGCTGCAAGGCCCGAATGGCTTGATATTCCTGTTGAATACTGGCCTGGTACTGGGCAGCAAGGGCGGTGTTGCCCTCGGAAAAGGCTTGATCCCAAAGCTGGGTCCAGTAGCGGTAGCGCTTTTGGCGAATCTCCAGCTCCATGTTGGCCAAGGCGGCGCGCACCACCAGCTGGGGGCGCATCAGGGCAATACGGGTTGTTTCATCCAGCCAGAGCAGGTGGCTAAGGCGCTCGTTGAGCTCATCGTCTTGGGCGCAGAGGGTGCGCAAAGCCGTCAGCAGAGCCTCTCCCTGCTCTTCCAGCTCCGGTTGCGCTGCTAGTAGCTCCAAGATCCGCTGCCACAACTCCCGGTGGGGACGGAAGCTAAATTGCAGCTCGCGCTCCAGCAAGGTGTGGCGGATCTCGCGGCGGTACTCGGCAAAATGCAGGAAGATCTGCAGAAGGTGGGACTCTGCTTGCAACAGTTTGGATCCCTTGTTGGCAGAAAGTTGCTGGGGTTGAGCCCAGCGGTGCTGGCGTACGGCACGGCGCAGATCCTCTTCCAGGTCGCGGCTAAGGCGGGCGTTGCCGCGGCTAAGCAATTCCGCCACCTTGTGAATGTACAGAGAGCGCCACTGTCCGCCCAAGCCAGCCAACAAGTGCACCAGCGCCTGATAGGCCTGCTGGAAATCGGCAGCTTGGCTGAGATCTCGACCGGCCAGCACCTGCTCAATCTGCCAATCCAGCCATAGGGGAGCCTGAGCCAGCAGGGCCTCCAATTGGGAAGCGGGGTGCTGCCGCAGGAACTCGTCGGCATCTTTCCCAGCGGGGAGGGTGAGGATGCGCAGCTCAATTTCCCCCCGCCGCGCTTGCTCTTCAATGGCTGCGATAGCCCGGTTGGCGGCGTTGAACCCGGCGGGGTCGGCATCGAAGTTGAGAATGAGCCGCTTAGACTGCGTATAGCGCAGCAAGGCCTTGACCTGCTGCGGCGTCAGGGCCGTGCCCATGGCGGCTACAGCATAGGCAATCCCGGCTTGGTGTAGGGCGATGACATCGAAGTAGCCCTCCACCACCAAGACCTGGTCGGCCTTGGCAATGGCGTCGCGGGCAAAGTTGAGGCCATAGACCACCTGGCTCTTGTTAAAGAGCTCCGTTTCCGGGGAGTTGAGGTATTTGGGCTGCTCCTCCCCCAGCGCTCTACCGGCAAAGCCAATCACCCGCCCCTGGGGATCAAAAATGGGCAGCATGATGCGGTTGCGGAAGCGGTCGTAGTGGCCGGATCCCTGCTGGCGCGGCACCAGCAAGCCGGCTTCTTCCAGGAGCTTGACCGGCTGACCCTTCTGGTTAACCAGGTATTCGTAGAGCGACTGCCACCCAGGGGGAGCAAAGCCGATTTGAAACTTTTGCCAAGTCTCTTCGCTCAGGCGCCGGCTGTGCAAATACTCGCGGGCTGCCGATCCCACCTGGGAGCGGAGAGCATGCCGATAGAAATCGGCAGCCAGGGCCAAAATCTCCAGCAGCTTTTCCCGGTGGGAGAGTTGGCGCTCGTAGTCCTGGGACAGGGATCCCTTTGGCTCCGGCAGGGGCAGGTGGTAGCGCTGGGCCAGGCGGCGCACGGCGTCGGCAAAGGAAAGGTGCTCGGTCTGGCTGATAAAGCGAATCACATCTCCCCCGGCACCGCAGGCGAAGCACTTGTAGATCTGCTTGCTGGGGCTGACCTGAAGACTGGGCTTGCGGTCATTGTGGAAAGGACAGAGGCCGACGAAATTCTTGCCCTGCTTGCGCAGCACCACCTTTTCGGCCACCACCTCGACGAGGTCGGCCTTCTGGCGCACCAGTTGAATGAACTCGGGGGGCAGACCGCTCATGGCCTTGGGGATCCTACACCCCATGGTACCTGCAGGGGACTTGACAGGCTGTCTTTTGACCTGACCTGACCTGCCGGAGATAATGGTCTGGCTTCAAAAGCTGGATTTTTCCATGAACGGTCTTTTGCAGATTGTTGAGAGGAAAATGCGGATCGTCAAACTCTTCTTGCTGCTTTTGCTGGTCGGCGCCGCCGTCTTTTGGGGCCCACAAGTGGCTTCTGCGGAACCGGATTTGGCTTTGGGAGCTAAGGTCTTTCAAGCCAAGTGTGTGGGCTGTCACTTGAACGGGCGCAACAGTTTGGTGGCAGCGAAAAACCTCTCTCTGGCGGCTCTTCATGAGTACCACGTGGATACCCCTGAGCTCATCCAGGCCCAGGTGCGCAACGGCAAAGGGGCCATGCCCGCTTTTGGCAAGCTTCTCAAGCCAGAAGAAATCGAAGCCGTGGCCGCCTACGTTCTAGACCGGGCTGAGCACAACTGGAGCAAAGGCTGATGGCCCAGGAGAGGACTCAAGATCTGACCCTGGCACCTCAGATGCCGCAGGAGCAGAGCTGTGGAGCACAGGGATCCCGCCGCAAAATCTTGTCGGTTGGGGTGGGGGCTCATGGTTTGGTGGCGGTGGGCATTTCTGCCCATGGGGTGGTGGCCATCGGCGTGGTGACCCACGGCATTCTCTCGATTGGCCTGGTGGCCATGGGCGCCCTCTCCTTTGGGCTGGTGTCGATGGGCTTGGCCAGCGCCGGCCTGGTGTCCATGGGCCTTTCCAGTTGGGGTCAGCACAGCATGAGCGTGACCGAATCCCACGGATCCCATCCCCATCCTTAGGTTTTGTTGGCCGGATCCTGACCGGTTCTCTTTCCACCTAGCGTTGTTAAGGAGTATTTACAATGTTCAGTTGGCACAGTTACCTGGCCTTGGCCAAGAAATCTCTGCTGGCCCTGGGAATGAGCGTTGTGCCCCTTTCTTCTGCTTGGGCCCATGTGACCGTCCATCCCAAAGAGGCCCCGGCGGGCAGCGTTGCCAAGCTCACCTTCCGCGTGCCCCATGGCTGCGATGGCTCCCCGACCATTCGCCTGCGGGTGCAGATCCCGGAAGGGGCCACCTCGGTGAAGCCGATGGTGCACCCCCTCTGGAAAATTGAGACGGTGAAAAAGCCGCTGGATAAGCCCTACGAGTCCCACGGGAAGATGATCACCGAAACAGTGGCCGAGGTGATCTGGAGCGGCGGATCCCTGCCGGATGAGTTCATGGATGAGTTCAGCCTCAGCCTCAGGCTGCCGGATCGCCCCGGCGAGACTATCCCCATCCCGGTCATCCAGGAGTGTGAACAAGGCATGTACCGCTGGATCCAGGTGGCGCAGCCGGGGGAGGATCCCAAAAACCTGCCAGAGCCGGCGCCGCTGCTGAAGCTGACGGACAAAGGAGAGACCCACGGCCACGGACAGGGACACAGCCACGGCCATGGCGCTCGCTAGCCGGGTTGCCGCTGGAATCATGTCTTTTTTGCAAAAGGGGATCCTCTTCTGGATTCGGGTTGGTCTCCTGGGCACCCTGCTGTGGGTGGGCGGGATCCAGCCCGTTTTTGCCCATGCCAGCTTGCTCTCCACCTTTCCCGAAGATGGAGCGATGCTGCAGGAAGCGCCGGCGCAGGTGCAGCTGGTCTTCAATGAACCTGTGCAGCTCACGCAGCTCCAGGTTTTGGACGGCAACGGCCAGGTGCTGCCCCTGGAAAACTTGGTTAGCACGGGCAACGCGCCGCAGGGGGATTTACCGGCGGAGATCCCGGAAGGGGTTTACATCGTCAGTTGGCGGGCCATCTCTGCCGATTCCCATCCGGTAAGTGGTTCGTTTGCCTTTCAGGTGGGGACGGCGGATCCGGGGCTGTTGCAGGCGGCGAGGGCAGCCCAAGCGGGGGATCCCTTCTATTGGCCGCTGGTGGGAGTGCGCTGGGGGATCTACCTGGGCAGCCTGTTTGTGGTGGGCGTGCTGGGCTGGTGGCGGCTGGTGCGGGGGCGGTCGGGCCCTGCAGGTGAGATAGAGCTCTCCGCCGAGGCCTGGGCTTTTGCGGCTGCCTGGCTCACCCTCAGCCTGACGCTGGTGGCTTTGAGTTTGCACCTGGCCCAGCTCTACCCCCACTTTGCCGGGCCGGAGCTGCTGAGCGTGCTGGCCTCTCCCTATGGTTGGGGCACAGGGCTACGGCTCGTGGGGCTGGGGATCCTGATCTGGGCCTGCGAGGGCGGCCCTGGCTGGGCCAGCGGATTGGGGTCGATGGCGGTGATTGGCTCGTTTTTGCCCGTCGGCCATGCCCTCACCAGCGAGTATCCAGCAGGGACGATGGCCCTCTTGGGGCTGCACCTGGCCGGCTCGGCTTTTTGGTTGGGGGGGTTGTGGGGGCTGGAGCGCCTGCTAAGCCATTCGCGCCAGCGGGACGGAGTCCTTGAGTTGACTCCCCCCGCAGTAGGCCTCATCCAGCGGTTTTCCGACGTGGCCACCTGGGCCGTGCCGGGGCTGGTGCTGGCAGGGGTGGGAATGGGGGGGATCCACCGCGGCTGGGACTGGGATCATCCCTACGGGCAGTACCTCTGGGCCAAGCTGCTGCTGGTGCTGATGATCCTAGGGTTGGCCGCCCACAACAAGTTGCGGCTGCTGCCGGCGCTGCGGTCGGGGGTCTGGGCGGCGGCTCGATCCCTGCAGGGGATTGTCCGCCTGGAGTTGGTGGGGCTAGTTTTGGTGCTGGCCTTAACCAGCTTTCTAGTGGCCCAAGCCCCTCCTGGGCAAGGAGCAGAACTCCCCCGGGAGCCAGCCTGCCAAGCGACATTGGGCTGGCCAGAAGGCAGCCTCCGCCTGCAGATCCTGCCCTGTCGCCCCGGCAACAACAAGGTGCAAGTGGAAGTCAAAGGGATCCCGGCCCAGGAGCTGAGCTTGGACTTTGACCTGCCCGCGCGTGGGATCCCGCCTTTGCGGCGCCAGGCCCTGCCGAAAGAACCTGGCCGGTTTGAGGTGGAAGATGTCCTCTTGCCCTTGGCGGGAGAATGGCAGATCCGGGTAAGGCTGCTAGTGAGCGACTTCGAGGAGCGACGGGAGCAAGTTAGGCTTAGGGTGGGGGATCGCTAGGAGCTGCCTAGGGAGTGAGGCTCTTCTTCCCCAAGGCGACCTTCGTATCCCTGCAACTGGAGGGCAGTCTGGAAGTCCTGACAGGCTCCTTGCCAGTCGCCAAGGGCAGCGCGGGCTAGGGCACGGTTGCAGTGGGCTTTGATATGGCTGGGATCCAGTTGGAGAACCTGCGTGTAGTCGCGGATGGCTGCCGCAAAGTCTCCCTGCTGGGCATAGGCCCAGCCGCGGTTGTTCAAGACCCAGAGGCGCGTTTGGGGATCCAGCTCCAGTTGCAGGAGCTGGGTGTAGTCGGCCAGCGCGCTCTCGATCTCCCCCGCCTGATCCCAAAGGAGGGCCCGCCAGAAGAGGGCGTGGCGCTCCTGGGAATGCAAGAGCAGGGCCTGGGTGTAGTCGGCAATGGCCTGCTGTAGCCGGTTGGCCTGCCGGTGGAGATCCCCCCGCTGCCGGTAGGCGAGGGCCGCATCCGCCAGCCCCCAGTCGCAGTTGCAGCTCAAAGCTTGGTCAAGGTCAGCCAATGCTGCCTCCTTGTTGCCTAAAGCCAGATGTACCGCTGCCCGCAGGGCAAATCCCTGAGACGCCTGCGGCTGCGCTTGGATCAGGGCTGTGAAATCCGCCAGTGCTCCCTGCCAGTCCCCCAGCCGTTGCCGCGCCAGGCCTCGGTATAGATGGATACGGGCTATTAGATCCAGCCCACGCGGGCTCCCCGGCTGGCCTGCCCACTGCAGCGCCTGGGAGAACTCCTCACAGGCTGCCAGCCACTCTTCTTGCTCAAAATGGATCTGGCCGCGGTCAAAGTAGAGCTGCGGGTTATGGGGATCCCGCTCCAGGGCAGCCGTGTAGTCCTGCCGCGCCGCCAAGGGATCCCCCAAAAGCCGGTGAACCTGGCCGCGGCTGCTGTAGGCCCTGGCATCGCTGGGATCCAAAGCAATGGCCTGGCTCAAGTCGGCCAGAGCCGCTTCCAGATGGCCCAGATTCAGATGAGCAATTCCGCGGTTAAGGTAGGCCTTGGCCAACTGGGGATCCAGCTCCAAGGCGCGGTTGAAGTCGGCTAAAGCGCCTGCCGGATCCCCCAACTTCTGGCGAGCCAGCCCCCGGTAGCAATAGGCCTGGGCTAGTGCAGGGTTAAGGCGGAGCGCCTGTTCACAGTCCGCCAGCGCTGCCTCCAGGGCGTTGTTGCTCAGGTAGGCCATAGCCCGCTGCAGATAGAGCTCCGCCTGCACTGCCACCTCTGCTTCAGAGCTTCCAGCAGCCTGTAGCGCAATGGCCTGAGAAAAATCCTCAATGGCCCCCTGGACATCCCCCACCGCTTGCCGGGCCAGGCCGCGGCGGTGGTAGGCCTTACTGTGACCGGGATCCAACTGCAGCGCCTGGGTGTAGTCCTCAATCGCTCCCTGGAAGTCCAGCAACTGCGCCCGCGCCACTCCCCGGTTAAAGTAGGCTTCGCCATCCTGCGGATCCCGCTTGAGGACTTCGGAGAAATCTGCCGCTGCCCCCTGGGCATCCCCCAGATGGCCGCGCACCACGCCGCGGTTAAAATAAGCCCGCACCTCCTCAGGGTTGAGCTCAAGGGCGCGGGAATAATCCTCAATCGCCTGCTGCGGCTGCTCAAGCTGCCGGTAGGCGTTGCCGCGGTTGTAGTAGGCCACTGCCCAGTGGGGATTGAGGCGGAGGGCGTGGGTATAATCGGCAACTGCCCCTTCATAGTCCCCTAGCCGGTAGCGGGCCAGGCCACGGTTGAAATAGGTGCGGGCCTCTCCCCCCGCCAGTTGAATGACGCGGGTGAAATCTTCAACTGCTCCTGCCCAGTCGCCAGTTTTGTAGCGGGCACTGCCCCGCTGGCTGTAGGCGCGGCTGTTCTGGGGATCCAGTTGAATGGCCAGGGTGTAGTCGGCAATCGCCCCCTGGAGATCCCCTTGGCGGGCTTTCTCTTGGCCACGGACCAAGAGGCGCGCTGCCAAAACCTGGTCTACCGAAAGATCAGAAGCCACAGCTTCGTTGGAAACAGGCAGCAGGGGCCGCAGCGCCTCTAGCACCTCAGCTGCTGACTGAAAGCGCTCTTGCCAGCGGGGACAGATCATGCGATCCAAAATTACCGCTAGCGCCTCGCTAACTGGGGCCAGATCCCGCCAAAGAAGCTGGCCAGTGCGGGGATCGTCTGGGATCTTGGTGGGGGGGCGCCCAGTCAGCGCCTGAATGGCCAGCACTCCGACTGAGTAGATGTCGCTACAGGGCTGCGGCTTGCCGGCAAGCTGTTCCGGGGCTATGTAGCCCACCGAGCCGATGACTGTTGCCAGCTGGGTTTGGCCAGGAGCCGGGCTGACCAACCGGCCCACCTCCTTCACCGCCCCAAAGTCAATTAACACCAACTTGCCGTCGGAGTCGCGGCGCATCAGGTTGGCTGGCTTGATGTCCCGATGCACGATTTGACGGGCGTGGACATAGCGGAGGATCTCCAGGATCTCCCCCAGCAGTTTGACGACCTCCGCCTCGCTCAGGGGCTGGCCGGCCACCAGCTCTTGGCCGAGATCGTGGCCGGCAATGAACTCCTCGACTAAGTAAAACTCCTGATCCTGCTCGAAGTGGGCCAAGAGGCGGGGCACCCGGTCGTAGTGGTTGAGTTGGTTGAGAACTTTGGCTTCCCGTTCAAACAGCTTGCGAGCCGTGGCCAGGGTATAGGGATCCGTGGAGAGGGGGCGCAGGCGCTTAACTACGCAGGGGGTGCTGAAGGTATCTCGATCTACGGCCTTGTAGGTAACCCCAAACCCCCCCTGCCCCAGAAGGCCCAGGATTTCGTAGCGCCCCCGCAGAATGGTTCCCGGCTTAACCTTGTCGTCCATGATCCAGCTCGCCCCGCTGTGATCTTGGTCACGGCAAGCTGGCTCGATTCTGCCACAGGCTGCTCGCCTGCAGCGAGCTTGCCCCTAGTCCTGCACGTACTCTTCACCGGAGATCAAGGCTGCTTCTGCCTTCTGGAACTCCCGCCCTAGGTAGGCAGCGTGGCTAAGCTGGGAGACGACCTTTTCGCTTTCTTTTTCAAAGATCTGGACACACAACTCCTTGGCCGTCCGCCCGACGTACACCCGCTGTGGGGAGCGATTGACTGGCCCCCGCGCTGGGATCACCGCCCCCGTCTCCGGGTCGGTGGCCAGTCCCCGCTCGTTGATCACGGTGCTGTAATACTTGGCGCAAATGAGCTGCTGCTGCCGATCAACGTAGATAACAAAGTAGCCTGCCGGATCGAGCTCCAGGGGTCGGCGGGAAAGCTGATCATCAATGCAGCGCACCTGCTCCCGCAAAGACTCAGAGGAAAAAGACGACATGGTAAAGTTGCCAAGAAGCTCACAAAACGGGTGCCAACGTAGCCAAGACTACCTTACATTATCCCCATTGTGGCTGAGAAATGGGCTCCCTGGAGAGTTCGATTGCTGCAGAAAAAGCCCCCTTGTTGGCCAGGGTTTTGGTTAAGCAATTGGCGGCGGCTTAAAGCAAGTTCAGTGGAAAGGCGGATGCTTGCCAGTGGGAGCTGAGATTACGCTAGAGGCAGCGAGCTAGGGATAGTCTCTGCCAAGATGCAATCGGCCCAAGCTGAGAGGCTAGTGGGGGTTGGAATCCCTGAGATAACACCTTCTGGAGAGCAGGAGCCGGCGGGCCATCTCCTCATCGTGGACGATCAGCCCCACAGTCGCCTGTTGCTGGGGGATCTGTTGGAGAGCATTGGCTATCGCGTCAGCGAGGCGGAAAACGGCCAGCAAGCCCTGCAGATGCTGCCAAGCTTGCAGCCGGATCTGATCCTGTTGGATGTGATGATGCCGGGATTGGATGGGTTCGAGGTCTGTCGGCGCATCAAGGCCGATGAGGAGACCCGCTTAATCCCGGTGGTGTTGATTACAGCGGCCGGCGGCCGCAAAAACCGCGTGCGTGGCATCGAGGTCGGAGCCGATGACTTCCTGAGCAAGCCCTTTGATGAGGCGGAATTGCTGGCGCGGGTGCGGTCCCTCGTTTACCAAAAGCACCTCAATGAAGACCTGGATCATGCTGCCCAGGTTTTATTTGCCATTGCCCGCAGCGTAGAAAGCCGGGATCCCACCACCGGGGATCACTGTGAGCGTCTGGCACAACTGGCCAAGGGCTTCGGTGAGTTTCTCCAGCTACCCCGTCCCTTGATCAAGGTGCTGACCTGGGGAGCCTATCTGCACGACATCGGCAAAGTGGGCATACCCGACGCCATTTTGAGCAAAACGGGCAAACACACGCCGGAAGAGTGGGAGGTGATGAAATCCCACGTCTTGATCGGGGAGGAGATCTGCCGCCCGCTGCGCACCATGAAGGATGTGCTGCCCCTCATCCGCCACCACCACGAGCGCTGGGACGGCAGCGGCTATCCCGATGGCCTCAAGGGAGAAGAGATCCCACTGGTGGCCCGCATCTTCCAGATTGTGGACATCTACGACGCCCTTACCTCGGAGCGACCCTACAAGCGAGCCTTCACTGTCCAAGAAGCCATGGACATCCTGCGGGAAGAAACGGCCAAGGGCTGGCGGGATCCCTACTTGGTGGAGCGTTTCTTTGAATTTCTGAGGTCACGACTGCCCCAGTTGGAGTAGGCTGGGATAGGTAGACCCTTCAAGACAAGATCCTTTGGTCAGCAGGGATCCTCTACGGCGCTGTGTAGGTTGTCGCCAGTTGTTTCCCCGCTCCCAACTGTGGCGGCTGGTTAGGCAATACGATACTCACCAGGTGCTTCTGGACAAGGGCATGGGCCGTTCTGCCTACCTGTGTCGCCGGCTAGAATGTCTGCGGGCAGCGCGGCGGAAGCAGCAGCTCAGCAGAGCCCTCAAGGCAGCAGTGCCCGACTCGCTGTGGCAACTGCTGGAGCAGCAACTGCTGTGCGATGCTAAGGCCCAGAGCCCCCAGGAAACCTTAGCTCCGGGGGCAAGCGCTTTAGACAAAACCTAGGCAGCTCCAGAATTGGCCAAGTAAGATATTGAAACACCTTTTCAGGCTCATCCAGTCGCGAACTACACGGTAGCCCCTCTCAACTGTCAGAATAGGGGTTGGTTGAGTTAGCCGCGGCCGGCCTGTATGAGCCGCAAAAAGGTTATTCTAAAAGCGCTGTTGATGTTGGTTCCTTCCCCGGTTGTCTTACACTTTATGTCCCCTGCGGATGCTTTCAAAGCAGCTTCGGACTTGGATTCCCTCCAGTCTCCACCCTTGGAAGGATTGACGAGACATTCTCGATGTACCGGAGGAAGCACCTACACACCCAACAGGTTTACTCCTACCCACTAATTATCTGGATTGTAAAACTGACAAGGAGAAAGGAGCAGAGGCTAGCAGACGAATGACCGATAAAGTCAGACTTTACGACATTGCCCGCGAACTGGGACGTGACAATCGCGAGGTGCTAGAGGCTTGTGAGCAGTTGGGGATCCCTTTCAAAAGCCATAGCAGCACCATTTCTCCAGAGCAAGCCGAGTTGGTGCGCAGCAAACTGGGTGAACCTCGCGTTGTGAAACCGACTCGTCCCCGGCTCCGGCCCAAGCTGCAGCCTGAGAGCTCTCAACCGCAGTCTCCCGTCGAAGCCAAAGCAAGTGAGCGCTCTCAGCACATTGTCGGCATTCGCCGGCCTGCTCCTGCTCAGCAGCAAGCTGCTGCTGGTGAGGCCAGTTCTTCCAAGCCTTCGCTGCAGCGACCCGACCAGGTCTCCTCCGAAAAAGGGTCCACCGGTGGCAGCCTAGAATTGATAGGCC